>JALGSS010000440.1 GCA_029821745.1 Candidatus Zipacnadia bacterium | reverse complement strand
TGCCGGGGTGAGCGTCGCGCACCATCCTGGGAACGTACTGCGCGGCCCCGAGCTTGGTGGATACGCTGGGGGCGCCCTGGTTCGCGCCGATTGCGTTCATCGCGTCCAGGCCCGCCTGAGCGCTGGGACCGGCCAGGTAGTCCTTCAGGAAGTGCCCCTTCAGGCCCCGCAGGAACGCTGATCCGGCTACCGTGCCTGTGGTGGAACGCGCCCGCCGCTGCGCTTCGAGCTTGATGAAGCACAGGACCTGCCGCGCCGGATCGCTGATTCTCGAGAGTATCTGGCTGTAATCGGGGCGCTCGCCAATGCCGCCTGTCTCGGGGACCTCAGCCCACAGCACCTGCTCACGCGTGGGCGGGCCGGAGCCGCCCCCGGTGCAGAGGACCTTCCACAGTGTCTTGCGGTTGTTGTCCTCGTCGAGCTCCGCAATCTGCTCCTGGTGGTCGACGAACACGCGGAGGGCGAGGTCCTGGTCGGTCACGTTGGGCCGATTCCCGGTCGGTGTCGGCCTGTCCGTCCGCCACTCAATCGTCGCCGACTCACCGACTGCAAGCGGCGGATGCGTTGCGCTTCCGTACGCCACCCCGCGGAAGTCTTGCTCCGGGCGAGGAGTCCCATATTGACCGATCTTCTGGAGTGCGATCCCGAAGCGCTCAGTCAGGTCCTGATTGCCGGAGTTCTTGATTTCCGCGAGGATCTGCCACGGCTTCTTCCCGCCGATGGTCTCGCCGGCCGGGTCGACAGTCACGGTGAAGCTCACGACCTCCAGATCGGGCTGTGGCGGCCCTCGCCGGAATTCAATCGCGTCCCAGACGTCGTCAATCCTCACAAGTCGTCCCGAATCCGAGTAGTAGCTGGGGTTGATGCGGCTGTAGTCACCCGCCATCGTGTCGTTGCCCGCATCATACTGGAGTCGTACTTGACCCCGGAGGAACCCCGGACGGTCGGGCGCACCGCGTTGCCTGATCACCGCCGAAAGCGCGGGCTCGGGGGTGCTGCCGAGCTCCGCGACCAGTATGAACCGCGTCAGGGTCGCCGCCCCCGCGTCAGTGACTTGCCCCTCTACATCCCAAGACTGATCTGACGTCCCGCTCTCGATCTTGCCGGTCAACCGAGTCCCGTCTTGCTTCAGGGTGAGTTTCACCGGGTTCTCAGTTCGCCACAGCCAAGCCCCGGTGAGATTCGGTGGGTCAGCGACGGCGGCAGTCGCGAACAGCGCGAGGACTAGAGACAGGAGCAGTGTCAGAGGAACGGCTCGACTCAGAATCGACTGCAGGGGTCGCGAGCTGCGTACCCCCGGGGGTGGGTGCTCTCTCAAGGCCGTCCTGTCTCTTCTTGCTGCAGTGCCGGTGGGATTCATATCGCCACCTCCATGCCCGCGAGGGACAGATTGATCTGATTGGATGAGCGCACTCCGGCCCTGCTTATGAAGTGACGTTATAGTTTACCCATTGGCCTCGCGAGCAAACAGCCCATCTGGTCACTCGATACCTGCGGACCGTCTGAAACTCGGCACCAATACCTCAGCCGTGGGGCGTCCGTCGATGCTGATCCGGGGGAAGAGCACCCGGCGCATGCCGGTCTCAGTGAGCTCGAAGCTGGGCTCCATTCCCACGTGGACGCGGCTGCCGCCCGGTACGGCATCCACACGGTCAATGCGGTACGCGTTGCCGCTGCGGTCTCCGCGGACGACCCGGAGCCACTGGCCCTGGAGCGTCGTCCCGGTGGGCATATCGGCGGCCACCTCCAGCCACCCGCAGTGGTTTGCGTGGTCGCGTGAGACCCCGGTGATGCCCCCGTGGATTTCGGCGACGCCGCTCATGGCGAACCCATCAGCCTGAATGGCGCCATCGCCCAGCAGATAGCCCCACTGGACGGCTCCGTCCTCCCGGGAGAGTACCGCCACGCGCCCGCTCAGGGTGACTCCGTCGACCTCTCGCGGGGTCGCGTCATCACTCACGTACACGAGGTCTTCGCGGGTGTCGGTGCGGACGACCAGAGCGCTCGCCATCGGGTCCGCAGGCTGCACGGGCATCCACTCAACCGCGTCCACGACTGGCGCACCGTCGCGCTTCCAGGCGTCATAGACCGCGCCGAATACTGTGGTATCGTCGGGGGCCACGACGCGCTGCCGTTCGAGATACCATCCGGGGAAGTCGTCCTTCTTCGCCGCGTCATTGGCCGTCGGGCGCACGCGCGGCGTCCGGCCCAGGTATAGCGCCATCTCGGGCCGGCCGTTGAGGAAGCAGCGGACCGACGACCCCGTTTCAACGCCCGTCCACGTCAACTGCCAGGGCGCTGAACCATCGGCCTCCTGGGCCTCCCGGACGAGCTCGCGATATCGCTTGTACCCGGGCGCATCCGGCCCGAGGTGGTCCGCGAGCGTGCCGCCGGTGGCGTCGAACTCCAGGGAGCAGTCGACGGTGCAGTCTTCCTCCTCGGTCTGGTGCAGATACGCTTCATGAGTCCCGCCGCCCCGCAGTCTCGCCACATCCACCACGTACGAGCGCGTCTCGTCGACACCGATGAGCAAGATCAAACGGCGACATGCGCCGATGTCCCCGTGTCCCGCGCCCAGGCCCGACGCCTCGACCAACTGCACACGCTTTCCGCTCGCGGCGCCCGGATCATAGGCCAGGAATCCGGAGCGGATCCAGCGTCCGCCCCAGGTGCCGAACTTGCCGTAGTCCGGCCCCGTGCCCGCGGGCGCGTCCCCTATCAGCACGCGGTTGTGTGCACGCGGGCCCATGTGGTAGTAGCGGTGGTTCGGCGGGCGGGTCGCGTAGCCACCGTCGGGCAAGATATCGGTTCCCGCGGCCCACAGGATCATCGAGAGCTGGTCCGCGTGAGGGTGTCCCCAGCCGCCGCTGAGCGGGCACCAGTGCAGGTGGACTTGCGTCGCCTCGTCGGTGGTCCCTCGGGCGAGGGCGAAGTGCCCGAAGTCGCTCAACTCGATGTTCCTGACATCCTTGATCGGTCCCGGCTTCGCCCAGTGGGTGTCGTGGATCGGCACCGGGCGCCCGTCGGGATACTTGAGGTCCGCCAGGCACTTGTTCGCGCGATCAAGGATGGGGTAGCGGTCGCTCAACGGGGTCCCGGTCAGCTTGACGCCCGTCGCCTCATCGACGTAACCAGGTGGGTCGGTGAACTTCCCGAGCATACCCACCGCGACGCTGATGTTGCCTACCGTCTGCGAAGCGTAGCTGCACGTGCCCTCCTCCCACATGCCGTCGGCGTAGAAGTACTCCCCGCTGAGCAGCATCTCGTCGATCGCCCGCAGCTCGGCGTGCACGATGCGCGGGTCGTTGAGCACGAGGCCGACGCAGAGGGACTGGCGGAACCCGTACGGCGACAGATTGCCGAAGCGACCCGTCTTGTTGTCGTGGCGACCCAGGCACCCGGCCCGCAGCCACTCCTCCACCAGAACCCGGGGGGCATCTCCGCGCTTGTCGGCGATCTCCTGCCACGCGGGCGATGAGTAGGCACTGTCGTACGCGATGGCCGCGAGGTAGTGGATGCCCCCGACGTCATGCTTCGTGTACAAATCGGCGAGAGCCACGAGTACGGAGACGGCTCGGCGACCGATGGCTTCGTCGCCCGTCTTCGCATACAGCCTCGCAAGGTTCATGGCCGTCCTCTGCATGGAGGCGGGTCGCCTATCTTGCTTGTCCGCGGGGTTCATGCCGGCGATCTCCGCGAGGGTGTCGGCCTCGGACTGCGCGAGCACTCCCGCCACAGACTTCCGCAATTCCTGCTCGGAGGGGATCTTCCACAGCCCCCACGTGGCGAGTTCAGCGCCCGGAACCGGGTGCTGAACCGCCGAGCTGTCCGGTGCCGAATCGGCGGCCCACGCTGCGTGGTGGCCTGCGACCAATACTGCCCAGGACAGCACGCAGGCCGCTGCCGGCAGCAGGATTCGCGCCGTCTGGACCCGTCTGGAACGCCCGCTTCCGGCCTGTCCGAACAGAATCATGGTTGATTCTCCCATCCTCGGGAACAATAATGAGATAATATTCGTCTATATTGATTGTAGACATTACTGAGAAAGCGGCGATTCTCGTGTTCCGCCGGCATCAGTTGCTCATCCTGGCAGTGGTTGTCCAGTGTTTCGGGCTTCCCGCCTTGTGCGTGTGCGGCACCGACTGCACCGTCAAGGCACCCGAGACGGATGACTGCTGCGCGCACGTTCCCGCCTCGGGCACGTCCATGGGCATGGACTGCTGCCACGATGATGGTCCGACCACGGTGCAGGCGGCACTCACGACACCCACGACCACCGTGCACGCGCCGCTAGTGGCCGCTGCTCTTACGGGGGAGGTCTCTCCTCCCTCGCCGGCAAGTGCTGTCGGTCACGTGGAACTCTCGCGAGCACCTCCACCGGCGACGACGTTCGCCGGCAGCCTCCCCGACCTCCGCGCGCCCCCTCTCGCCTCCTAACTGCGACTCGCTTCCCAGCCCGGGTGTGACTCAGGAGAGACAGCAAGCTTGCGGGCCCTGCACCCGTTCGCCTCACGCTAGTTGTATTCGTTCTAACGGCACTGCCGGCCTGCCCGGCTCTCGCGGACCTCTCCGTGAGCGGCCTGGAGATACAGCCCCGCCTCGACATTCGCGGACGCGGCGGCAGCAACGCGCCGGAGACATTGCGCATCATGCAGTCCGAAGTCAATATCCGCTTCTCCGTCAACAAGGACGACAAGGAGATGGTGGCCTTCGCATTGGCTCCGAACCTGGAGACAGCGATGACCGGGCGCGCGCGGCAGATGCACTTCGCCAACTTCTACAGCGTGTGGAACTTCGGAGTGGACAAGCCGAAGGTCAAGGTCGGCCAGTTCGTCGTTCCCTTC
>JALGSS010000439.1 GCA_029821745.1 Candidatus Zipacnadia bacterium | reverse complement strand
GATGAGCAGACCATCGCCTCGCCGATCATCGCGCCGTCGCTGCAGTATGTCTACGACGGCTGGGTGGACATCATCTCCGGGAAACCGTCGCGAGAGCCCGGCCTGTGGTGCGCCTGTTGCACGGCCCTCGACCCGACGCTGGCCCCCGAGGGCAAGCATACCCTCTGGCTGTCCCAGTTCGCGCCGTTCAATCTGAGCAGCGGCGAGTCATGGGATGACATCGGCGAGCGCGTTGCCGATCAGGTCGTCGATACCTTCTGCAAGTACGCGCCCAACACGAGGGACGCGATCCTCGGGCGCCTCGTCACGTCACCCCTGGACTGGCAGCGGCTCACCGACAACCCCAACGGCTGCGCGTGGCATGTGGACATGGAGATTCACCAGGCGTGGGGCCTGCGCCCGCTGCCGGAGCTGTCCCAGTATCGCACACCGGTGGAGGGCCTGTATCTCACCGGAAGCGGCACGCATCCCGGGGGCGGAATCACCGGTCTGCCGGGGCGCAATGCCGCGCTGGAGATCCTCAGCGACATCGGCCACGGCCGCTCCCGCAAGGGCATCGTGTCCCTGGTGCAGGAGTGGCTGGGGCTGTACCGATCCTTCCGGCGGTTCCGGAAGATGACGGGAATGTAGAGCGGTTGTTTTGAGCGAGGGGCACATAGCCAACGACCACAGCGCGGCTGCGACAAGGGTTGCGTTGAGGGAATGAAATCATGGGCACGGGGTGTCGCGTCGTGTGCGACGGGGCCCCGTGCAGGGCGTCTCGGAGGCTCCGTGGGGCCCATGTAGCGCGTCGGTCCCGACGCGCTGTGACACCCCACGGCCATGCGTCATTGGCTTCCTCAACACAACCCAAGTCCCGGCCCGACAAAGACAAACCGACGCCCCATTCAGCCCTCAATCAGGAGGCGCACTCATGAACCCGACTTCGCGTGTCGCATTTGCCTGCGTACTGCTGACGGCTGTGGTGACCCCGCGTGTCGTCGCGGAGCCCGCGTGTCGTCGCGGAGCCCATCGCTGAGTTCAAACCGCCGACTAACTGGCAGCTTCCCGGGGAGAATGCCTTCGCGATCACCGCCCGAGATCAGGGCGGACCGCAGGACGGCGCCTGGGCGGAGATGACCTACGGCCCGAACGCATCTGCGAGCATCGGGCCCGCGAAGCCGATGTCGCTTGAGCCCGGGACCTTGCTGAATGTCTGGGTGAAAGGCAATGGCTCGGAAGATGAACAGCTTCGACATCACCGAGGACTTCGGCGAGAACCACTGGCGTTGGGAGGACGGGATTCCCCTGGACCTGTCGGCGATTCGCCAGTTCAAGCTGTTCGCCCCCGATAGCGCGACGCATGGCACGCAGGCCGTCGGCCTGGGAGCGATCAGCTTCGAGCCGCCGGGGAAGAGCGAGAAGCCCGCGATCATGCTGGCGACGTGTCGGGCGAACATCGGGGACCCGGTGAAGGCCTACCGGATCATCCCGCACCTGCGCGCCGCCGGGTATGAGGTGTGCGTGAAGTACATCTACGGGGTCGGCTCGGCCACGTATCTGGCCGCCGACCAGCTTGCGCGATTCAATGCGGTGATCCTGCTCGATTTGCCCTATGCCGAGAAGGGCGGGTACCCGAAGAACTTCGACCGCGTGGCGGGGGTGCTCCACGAGTACGTCGAGTCCGGCGGCGGGCTACTGTTCACTGCGATCCCAGGCGGCTGGAACAACATCATGGGGTGCATCAACACCTTCCTGAGCGACTGGGGAGCGCGCTGCCTCGACGAGCAGATTGTGGACCCGGAGAGCGTCGCCCAGTCGGACGCATGGTTCCGGCGCTACCCCTTCTGCTGGACGGACAACGTGGCGCCGCACCCGGTCACCGAGGGAGTGACAGGCACGTGGTACCCGGCGAAGGCATGGCGCGCCGACGGCATCCTCACCACCATCGCCTACGAGGTGGATGACGCGTGGCAGGTGCTGCTGCGAGGGCGTGACAGTGCCCGCTCGATCAAGCCCAAGGGCGGAGAGTTCATCACGCAACCTGCGGGATCAATCGCGAGCGCTCCGCCGATTCTCTCTGTGCGAGATGTGGGCAAGGGCCGCGTCGGGGTGCTGCCGATCTACCCCTCATTCCTCACCGGCGGGTGTGACCACCCTTCATGGAATTCGATGGTCTGGGACGGTGAGGCGAAGGGTCTCAAGAGCGACATGAAGGCCCTGTTCCTGAACACCATGAAATGGCTGGCCGAGCCATCGGTGCAGATCGCGTCCCTGGGCGGATACAAGGAGCCCACCGAGGCCATCGACTACCGACCGATGCACGAACGCCCCATCCCCCTGGACTGGACCAAGACCGCCTTCCGCGAGCCGTCCCATCAGGACTACCTGGTGCTGGTCGGGGCGCAGTCGGACCTCACGGGAGGCGCGAACACGCCGCAGGAGATGATCGCCGCCGCGAAGGACGCCGGATATCAGGTGGTGGCCTTCACCGAGCCCGTCGCGGGGATGGATGCGGAGAAGTGGCAGGCATTGTGTGAGGCCTGCGCGGCGGGGTCGGATGAGGAGATGCCGGCGATCCCCGGACTGCGATACCAGGACCCTCAGGGCAACTCGTACCTGCTGTTCGGTACCTTCGAGTGGCCTGACGAGACATGGTATGCGAAGTGCTTCAACGAGGCCGGGCAGGTGATCGACACGTACGCCCTGTACGCGAAAGTCTCCGGCTGGCGGCACGTGGCGATCCACACCCTCGGCAAGAACCCCAATCCGGTCCTCCACCAGCGCCACTACTCGTGCGTGAGCGTGTTCACGTATGACGGCGACACGCTCATCGACGACGCGTACGACGACTACCTGCTGCTGGAGGAGAACTGCTACTACCCGGTGCCGCTGGCGGTGCATTTCGTGGACTCGGTGGAGGAGGTCCGGGGCGCGACGGCCGGGTTCCAGACGCGCTTGTGGGCAAAGTCCCCGGCGCATGCCCGGGAGCTTCTGGACGACGGCAAGGCCGGGTCGAGCTACTTCTGGAACCCGAAGCCGACGTACCTGTCCTCCGGGCCGCGACTGCTCGACTGGCAGGAGTTGAACATGAACTCGTGGCGAGCTACCGCGCCGGGCACGGACAAGTGGCAGTTCCGGCTCGCGCTCGACTCCGAGGCCCCGCTGACATCGGTTCGGATCATGGACGGCACGCATCTGTACCGGGAGTTCCGCCCCAACGCGCCGGTGTTCACCCGGGAGCATACGGGGCATCACGGGAAGCAGAACCAGTTCACGATCCGGGCGAAAGATGCTGCCGGGGGCGAACTGGTCAGCTCGCATCTGAAGACCCACACGATGGAGCATGTCTTCTTCATGTGCGGCGACCGGCAGAACTCGTTGGGTGAGGGAAGCTGGGGGTATCAGCCGTGGCCGGCCCAGTACAAGACGGCCCCCGATGTGGATATCAGCGAGATGTTCCCACCCCACTGGGACGGTGGATCGCCGGGATTCTCGTCCTTCTGCGTCGCGACCATCAACCCGGCTCAGGGCACTGATGCCGCCCAGGAGAATAACCTGGGCATGCTCGCGAGCAGCAAGCGCACCCTCATGTCCTCGCGGGACTGCACCATCACCGAGGAGGTCGGCGACGGCAAGTTCCTGGACCGCCACGCCTGGGGCGACTGCAAGCCTACGCCCGCCCTGCTGCCGCGAGAGTTCATCACCGACCGCGTCCGCAAGACGCATTACCGAGTGGCCGAGAATTCCACGGGATTCATGCTCGTCGAGGGACAGGTTCAGGCGTTGAAGAACCTCCCCGTCCCGGCGGACCCAGGAGGCATCGCGGTGCGGTTCTACGCGCTGGGTGATCATGGTAGCAAGGGTGGAGAACTGCAGTACTTCGCATACACGGCGCCGGATGGCTCCCGGATCGTGCGCCATACGCCCGACGGGATTCGGTACTTCGCGACCGACGGACAGGGCGACGTCGGCGACTACTTCGGGACCTTCCCCCGGCGGATGGGTGCGCCGGCGCTGTTCCCGCTGACGCCCGTCAACTGGCATCTGCACGGGGCCTCGAACATCTTCGGGATGACCTTCGGCACGGGCGTTCCCGACGGCGAGGTCAATGCTGGAGACTCGTGGGACTATCGATTCCTGTTCGCAAGCTTCACGTCCGCCCCCGGGGAACTCAATGAGACCCCGGAGCGCATCCGGCTGATGTACGGCCTCGCGGGAGACCCCGGGTACGCCTTCGCGCTCAAGACCGGGGAGCTTCTCGGTACGGTTTACGAGCTTCGCTTGAGGGCCGCCGACGGGGCGGCTTCGGTGGCGCTGGAGCAGGCGGACCTGCCGGGTGCGCTGCCGATCGCAGTGGAGAACCTCAATGACCGCTGGAGCGCGGTGGTGGCCGAGGGCGATGACGTGCGCTTCATCGGAGTGTTCGAGGAATGCGGGTTCACGGTGGCGGACATCCGGGAGAAGAGCCGCGAGCTGTTCGTCGGCCATCCGGTGATCTGCGGCGACGCGCGACTGTTCCTGGAGCTGTCGGGATGGGGCGAGAGCAAGGCGACGGTCGAGGTGCACAACCCCACGGATGCGCCGATTGAGACGTGGGTCGCCGTTGCGCCCGCGTGCCCGTTCATCGTACAGGATCGACGCACCGTGACCGTGCCGGCGGGGACCTCAGTGATGGTGGGGCTCGGCGGCGAAGGATAGAGGCCACGGGTGGCACTGGCACTTCCAGAGCCAGTGGGGCGCTTCGTCAGCCGTCGGAGGGGACGGACTACGAGGGCCTTGGCCCGAAGTATCCGGCCCGGTCGTGAGGGACGGCGAAGGCCAACGTCAGAGGCCAAGAGCAACACCCCGCAGGCTGAAGACCTGCGCCTACAACGGCAACGGCCATCTTGCGCCGCGAGCAACAATGATCGGGTGGCACAGTGCCGGCCTTATCGGCGGCGTGTTTGATAGGCCATTCTCCCACACTGGTTCCACTGCGTGGCAACCAGTGCCACCCGTCGATAGCAGGTTCGCGAAGTAACATGACCGGGTGCCACTGGCACTCCCAGTGCCAGTGTGACGTCAAGTAAGGCGGCCTCATCGGCGGCGTGTTTGATAGGCCATTCTCCCACACTGGTTCCACTGCGTGGTAACCAGTGCCACACGGTCGATGCAACGACCCGGCGGCCGCGAGGCAAGCCGGCCCTCACTCGGCCATCGCGAAGACGCGCTCCCGGAGGGCCGTCACGTAATGCAGATAGTTGGGCCACGGAACATCATCCGGTACGAGGTGGTCCAGGTCGGGAATGTACATCCCGCTCTCCACAGCGGGCCAGATCCGGTCGAGCTCGGCGTCGATGGCCGCCGGGCTGTCGGCAAGGGCGCGCTTGTCGATCCCCCCCATCATCGACAACTCCGGGAAGCGCTTGCGGTAGTCATTCACATCGCAGCCTGCCGCGACTTCCATCGGGAACAGGTAGTTGACGCCCGCCTCCATCATCGGCGGGACGATGTCGTCGGGCTTGCCGTCGGTGTCCACGGACATGACAGGGATGTCGTGCTCGTCCATGAAGTCGCGGATGCGCCGGTAACAAGGCGACATGAACTCGCGCCAATGAGCCGGGGAGATGAGGGGCCCTTGCCGCCCGCACATGTCCTCCCAGATATGCACCACATCGACCCGCACATGCTCGACGACCTGCTCTGCGATGACCAGGAACAGGTCGGTGAGATGGACCATGATGTCACGCACGAGCTCGGGGTCGTCGTAGAAGGCGAGAAGGCATTCCTCGTCGCCCAACAGCCAGCGCACGCCGCCGTACATGGTGACGAAGGGATACCCTCCGAGCTGGATGGGAAGCTCCTTGCTCTGCCACCCACGGCAGACCTCGCGCCAGTTTCCGGCCACGCGGTCGGGATGATGGGGG
>JALGSS010000438.1 GCA_029821745.1 Candidatus Zipacnadia bacterium | reverse complement strand
TTGGGCGCGGCGTCGGCCGGAACCCAGTCTCTGGAGATTGCGCCGGCCATCGCGGCAGTCGAAGCGAAGTTCATCCCCATCGCAGCCGGCGTCTCCCGGATCACTCAGACGACACTGCGCGCCAACTCCAGCACACCCACCGACACCCCACCAATCCCGGGGGCCGGCCTGACTACCGGCGACTTGGCGATGGGCGGCACGGTGCCCGTCGACGTCGAGATCTCGCAGCAACCGGTCTACGTTGGCCCTCCCTTTGCGTTCACGCCACCGCAAAGCGGGAGCACGCTTTCGGCGCAGATTGACCTGGCAGACATCGGGGCCGATCTCGATGATCTGAGCCTGAATATCATTGCGACGACCGAGTTGATCTTCGATCCGACCGTCACCGATCCGGATCGCCACTCCTTCGACGGGCTCGGACCCCTGGGCAACGACGCGATCAGTTTCAGTGCCGGCGAACTGCGGCTCTACACGAACTCCGCTGCGTTCGCTCCCGAGGGCGCCAACGACGAGACCCTGAAGGGCCTGACAACCCAGGCGCAGCGAGATTCGGTCGACATCATCGACTGGACAGTGCAGATCAAACGACTCCGCTAGAGCAGGCCATCACACGTGACCAACAGCACCCCAGCAGGCGGGAGTAAACCAACGACAGCAACGCTCCTGATCCGCTCCGCAGGCCTCTCGGACCTCCCGGAGATTTGCGCCATTGAGCAGGCCAGTTTCCCCACGCCTTGGTCCCCCCGGGCGCTTCGGGAGGACATTGCGCGCGAGGGGACGGTCTATCTTGTCGCGGAGCTGAACGGCGCGACGGTCGGCTACGGCGGCATGTGGGTGTATGCGGACGAGGCCCACGTGGGGACCCTCGCGGTGTGCGCGGAGAGCCGCAAGGACGGCGTCGGCACCGCGCTGATGTTGTCTCTGCTGAGACGGGCCGCCGCCTACGGAGCCAAGATGGTGGTGCTTGAGTACCGCGTGAGCAACACAGCCGCGGCGGGCCTCTACAAGAAGCTGGGATTCGGGGTCAACCGGATCCGCAAAGGCTACTACCAGGAGAGCGGGGAGGACGCGGTGGAGGCGATCCTGTTCGGGTTGCTGGGCCCTGAAGTTCGGGAGCGGCTGGACGCAATCAAGACAGATTGGGAGCGACGGCACGGTGGCAGTTTCACTGAGACCGAATGATCTGATATTGGGCGTGGAAACGTCCTGCGACGAGACCGCGGCGGCGATTGTGCGTGGGGGCCGCGAGGTGCTCGCGAACGTGGTGGCCTCCCAGGACGAACTGCATGCGCAGTTCGGTGGCGTGGTTCCCGAGGTCGCGTCGCGGCGGCACTCTGAGATCATCACCGCCATCGTCGGTGAGGCCCTGCAGCGCGCCCCCGTGACTTGGGCGGACCTTGCGGGGATTGCCGTCACGAACGGTCCGGGCCTCGTGGGCTCACTCATCGTCGGCGTGTCGGCAGCCAAGGGCTATGCGCTGGCCACCGGGTTGCCTCTGCTGGGCGTGAACCATATTGAAGCGCATCTTTTCGCGAATTACCTCCAGGAGCCCGGGGGCACTCCGGCGGCGTCTGATGAGCTGCTGCCGACGATCTGCCTGATCGCGTCCGGCGGGCACAGCGACATCGTGCTGGTCCGGGAACTGGGGGACTACCAGATCGTGGGCTGGACGCGGGATGATGCAGCCGGCGAGGCCCTGGACAAGGCTGCGCGAGTGCTGGGCTTGGGGTACCCCGGGGGCCCGGCGATCGACCGCGCCGCCCGAAACGGCGACCCCGGCGCCGTGCAGTTCCCGCGGCCGGTCGTGTCCGGCAGCCTCGACTTCAGCTTCAGCGGGCTGAAGACCGCCATGGTCCGTGCCTTCAAGGAGGCGGGCCTGGAGGACGCGGAGCGCGACGAGGCGATGATTGCGGACCTGGCCGCGAGTTACCAGGAGGCCGTGGCCGACACCCTCGTGCGGAACACAACCCGGGCCGCGGGCGAGTTCGGGGCGCGCCAGGTGATGCTGGCCGGTGGCGTAGCGGCGAACTCGCGACTCCGGGCCAAGATGAGCGCCTGGAGTGAAGACAGCGGGGTCCCCGTGGCGTTCCCCCCGATCAGGCTCTGCACCGACAATGCGGCGATGGTTGCGGGGGCGGGTTACTTCAGGGCCTGCCGGCACGGATGGGACGGCCTGGACATCGAGGTCTTCTCCGCCATGTCCCTCGCGGAGCATATTCACAACCCCACGTGAGTTGTGGAAAACTTCGAGGCTGTCGGCGCGGCTGACAACCCCCGGGGTCTCGATTCTCAACACTCCTTTTTGCAGGTCAACTGTGGATAACTGGGTGGAGAAGGCGGCTTTTCCCCCGGATACGGTGGAAAAGCGGTGGATCATTGGAGACCCAGTGAGCGCCGCGCGGCTGTTCCACAGCGAGAAAGCGGCCCAGATGGGCCGCTTTCTGCGTGCCTGAACTGAAAGCAGGCGTCTCAAGTCACCTGTGGAAAACTCACACTCTCGCGATGTCGAGGGTCTCCAGATCCATCCGCCCCACACCCTTCTCGGCGGCCAGCCTGATGTGTGGGATCTTGTCCGGCGCATGCCCGAGCATTTGGGCTCCGACGGCGTCCGCGGCGACCATATCGTGGCTGACGATGATCGTCTCGGTCCGCTCGAGTTCGCCCGGGCCCTGGGGCCCGCTGGTCTTCAGGGCGCGCGTGGCATCCACGATGACGAGGGTCGGCCTGAGCACCTTCGCCAGGTCGGCGATGTTCTGGTGCAGGTTCAAGCTGGCGTCGCCGGCACTGCCCGAACTGTGGTAGCGCTGTCGGTCCCAGTTGGTCCCCATTTGGTTCTTCATGGAGATGGTGACCGTGCTGCCCCCGTGGTGCTTGAGGCAGGGCAGGTTGATGTACACGTCGGATTCGAGGATCTCCCGCGCCAGGAGGTCCTTGTCGATGTTGACGCCGCCGACCGTCTGCTCCTCGTACATGGCCTCGCTGTCCAGACCCACCAGGCGTACGCCGAGGGCTTCGCAGACCTCCTTGGCCCCGCTCATCTCAAAGGAGATCATGCTCTTGACGCAGGAGTGCTCGGCGACCACGACCTCGCCGGCCCCGGCGTCCTTCGCGAGTTGGATAACAGCCTTGAGGACTTCGGGATGCGTGTTGGCCCCCACAGAAGGCTCTCGGGCCCACGCCAGGTTGGGCTTGATGACCACCTTGTCTCCCTGCTTGAAGATGGCGTGAGCGTCCCCGGGCGCGGCGTCGAGGAAGCGGCTACTGCCCACCCGCGTCGCTGTCGCGGCCTGGGCCGATGCGGTCTGGCCTGTGGCGGTCGCTTCGCTGATGGTGTCCACTGGGACTTCCGCGCGAGGGTTCGCGCGACCGCAACCGAGGAGCCCTCCGGCCCCGAGCGCTGCGGCGGCCCCCATGCTCTTCTTGAAGAAATCTCTGCGATCCATAGCGTCCTCCTCTTCAGGCGGGACGTACCAGCACTCGCGGCCTGAACATCTGTCGATACATGCCCGCCAGCTTGAGCGCCAGCCACTGCCGGGTGCTGCCGCCAATGTCGATGAACACGAGATCGACGCCGCCGTCCGGGACCGCCTTGCGCACGGCGTCCAGATCATGGGCGTCGACCTCCAGCCAATCAATGTTGTCCTGGGCGCGGCAGCGTTCCCGGGCGCGCTGCATGCATTGGGCGGCCTTCTCAACCGCGATGACTCTCCGCGCCCGCCGAGCGAGATACCCCGTTGTATGCCCCTCGGCCGCGCCGACCTCAATCACCACATCCTCCGGCCCAGCCAGGCCCCGGGCAAGCTCTCGGTACGCACTCACCCGGGCGCACAGGTAGACCTTCAGGCCGTCGGCGTCGACAGCGCAGTCGCACGATTCCTTTTCGTTCTCGTCTCTCATTGCTTTCCTTCGCACCCCACGGGTATTTCGGGTCTTTCAGCGCAACCGGAGTGCCGGGCCTACAGCAACCCGGCCTCATCAAGCATGGACGAGATCGCCTGGTTGATGGCCGCCGGGGCCGTGTCGGTGGTCAGTACGTAGACGGGCGCTTCCCAGAGCTTGATGCGCTCCGTCTCGATTTCCCGGCCGCAGACGTCGAAGTACCTCGCGCCCGCCAGCCGGTCGACGACGGCCTCATCATAGGTCAGCCAGACGAGGGTGACCAGGGCCTCTTCAGCCCCCTCGGGCCGCAAGTGAGTGGGTGCCCGGAAGATGAACCCGGCGGCGTCCTCGCCGACGTTCTGAAGCTCGTGCACGAAGCCGGGCTTGCTGCCCACGAAGTACTGCATGGCGGCCTGAGCCGGCGCGATCTTCCTGGGCGCTCCCGCGTACTCGAAGAAGATGCGGCTGCCGATGTCCTCGTTCATCCGCGTGGGCCAGATGTGGTAGAAAATCTTCTCCACGCCGTTGCCGAACATGATGGCACAGGCTCTCGTATTCCAGCAAGCCTGGTGCCACTCGCTCCTCATGAGAGTGGGCCAGCGCCGGGTTGCGAAGTCCGTGTCGTCGTCGGCGTAGTACGCGTACTCGGTCATCCAGGTCGGCTTACGGCCCCCGTTCTCGTCCATCATCTCGTTGAGGCGCTTAAGATCGGCGTCCAGAGACTCGGGCGGGCCGCCGGGGTACAGGTGGATGCTCACGAGGTCGCAGTAGTCCAGGCCGCCCTCGCGGAACATCGGCCCGTATAGCTCGACCCTCTGGGGCGGCGCGCTGTATCCGCCCATGACCAGACATTCCGGATCGGCCGCCTTGCAGCCCTCGTAGACCGCCTTCAGCAGGGGCACGTAGTCCTCAGCCTTGTACCCCTGGGCCTTGGGCAGCGAGTAACTGGTGAAGACGGACTCGTTGAAGACTTCCCAGACGTCCACCTCGCCCTTGTATCGCTTCACGCACTCGGTGACGTACCGGGTCAGGTCTGCCGGGTCCTTCGGCGCGAAAGCCTGGCGGATGCGGTTCGCGGGGTACGCCGTTTTGTGCAGGTCAGGCGGCGCGACCGATGACCACTCGGCCGAGGGGAAGGGGAACATGCACAGGACGTTCATGCCCTCCTTCTGAGGCCGACGGATCTGGAAGTCCGTCTTGTCGAAAGTGAAGGCGCCCTTCTGAGTCTCGACATGCTCCCACTTCAGCGACCAATCGCGGACCCATGAGAGACCGATCTGTTTGGCGCGCCGCAAGAAACCGTTGTAGGCGAAGGCGTGGTTCATCCCGAAGGCGGTGTCCTCGCCCTTGATCAGCGGCGGATATAGGGCCCAACGGGCGGAGTTCGTTGCCTCGTGCTCACCGGCCTTCGCGGTGACGGTGACCCGGTAGAAGCCGGGACCCGGGAGCGCCAGAGACACGGGTGGCTTTGTGGCTCCCTTACCGATTTGGACCGTGAGTTGCTTGCGGGCGACGATCTCGTCGTTGAAGTCGGTGACCTGACAGTCAAGCGCGCACTCACCGTCAAAGGCACTGACGACTGCCGGCGTGAAGGACACCTCGCGCCCTTCGAGCCCGGCTAGATGCTCCGTGTGAATCGGCACGAATAGATCGAGAGGGTGCGCCTCGAAATCCGTCGCCTCGCCGCCGCGCTCAAGCTGTACGTTGTCGATGTAGACGGTACATCCCGCGAACTGTGGGGCGTCCTCGACGGCGAAGGTCGGCCCCAACTGCACGATGGCGTACGAGCCGGTTGCCTTCTCGGTCACGGACACGCGCTGCCACTGGCTCGTTAGCTTCACGTCCTGGGTGCGTCGAGCGCCAGGTCCCCGGAAGCCGATCATCGCGGGAGCGTCCGTGTGATCGTCGTCGCAGCGCATGTACGCCGAGAGCGTGTAGGTCTCGCCAGGCTCAAGCTGCGGGCGCCCGATGGCCTGTAGGTACGGTTCGACCAGGGGGCGTTCGACCATCTCGAAGTAGTCGAAATAGTACCCATACTCCGGGTCGTCGCATTTCCATTCAACCGCGGCGCAACTGGAGCCGTCCGGGCCGAGCCCGGGCGCGACTTCCCAGCCGTAGGTCCACCAGTTGGGCATGCCCCATCCGGCGAGGGTCTCGAAGCCCGAGTTCGGCAGCAGGTTTTTCGTCCCCGTGTCCGGGATGATGTTGTCGGGAAGCTCCGGCGTGGTCGTGGTCAGGCTGATGTCCGACACCCAGAGAGTGCCGACGCGGGTGAACCAAATCTGGAAGCGTGTGGTCTCGTGGGCGCTGTGGTCCGCCTTGAACTTGAAGGAGAACTCACGCCACTTGCGCCCCAGATTGAGCTGGTTCCACAGTCCCAGGTTCTTCCAGCCGTCCGTGTCATGCAGGCCAACGTGGGCATAGCGCAGGTTCTCTCCCTTAGCCCGAAGCCTGGCCTCATACCACTGGCCCGCTTTGATGTCCAGCGTGCCGACCTGGCAGACCATGGCATGCCCGCCCTCATAGACCGTGCAGTCGAGCTTCTGCGCGAAGCGCCCGTCTCCGAGGTCCTCCAGGCTGCACTCGACGGCCAACTGGTCTTCCGGGGCCCCCGCGGATAAGCTCCAACCGTCAGCGATTCCGTCGCCGTTCTCATCACCGGCGAAGGACCCGTTCAAAATCAGGTTGTCGGCCTCCTGCGCGCATAGGCCGGCCACACTCAGAACGAATACGGCGAGCAAGATGCGGGTCATGGCACACCTCTGTGGGAATGGTAGCTACACGTTCGTGCGGGAGAACGCGAGCGGTTCGCCTGGCGTCCTAGAGTCAATACGCTCTTGGAGCAGGACTCTCCTTCACCGGGAGGAATCGCGGGGATGCAGCGAGAACCTGACGAGTGTTGCTCCGCGTCTTTACAGAGACCTCCGGTGCCCGGCAGAAAGGATACAGGATGTCCTCACCCCGAGTCGTTCAGGCCCGCTCGCCACTGCGCATTGATCTCGTCGGCATGACCGACTACGTCCCCGCGTGCCAGGAATTCGGGGGCAGCATCGTCAACGCGACGATCAACAAGTATATCTACGCGACTGCGGCCGAACGGGACGATGACCTCATCGTCTTCAACGCGCCGGACCAGCGCGACAAGCATGTGGTCGTGGAGAGCAGGCAGGCGCTGGACCCGGATGGCGAACTAGGGTTGGCGCAGGAGATTGTGCGCCGATTTGACCTGCCCCACGGAGTCGAGCTGACCACGTACTCTGAGATGCCCGCCGGGGCGGGACTCGGCTCCTCGTCGACCATCGCCACGTGCATCATCGCCGCGCTGGACGCGCTGTGCGGGTTCCGCCTGAGCGCCTACGAGATGGCCGAGCTCGCGCGCGAGTGTGAAATGGTGGCCCTGCAGACGATCTACGGCTGGCAGGACCAGTACTCGCCTGTCACCGGCGGTGGTGTGAAGTACATGAAATCCTGGCCCCGGGAGATCGGGTGGCATATAGAGGTGGACCGTCTGCCGTTGAGTGCGCCGATCCTAGCGGAGTTGGAGAAGTCGCTGGTTGTGTGCTATTCGGGCATCTCGCGCCCGGCCAAGAAAATTCTCGACGCCGTCGCCAATGGCTTCGAGGCCAATGACTCGCAGGTGATCGGTGCGCTGAAGTCCATGAGCACCTGCGCCGATGAGATCAGGCTCGCGCTGCTGCGCGGAGAGCTGGATCGCCTCGGCGAGATCATCAACGAGGTCTGGGCGCTGCACAAACGCCTGCACCCCGATGTGACCAACGAGCGCATCGAGGAGCTGTTCAAGGTGGCGCGACAGGCCGGCGCCGTCGGCGGGCGCGTCTGTGGAGCCGGTGGTGGCGGCGCTCTCCTGTTCTACTGCGCACCGAACCGTGACTACGCCGTCCGGCATGCCCTCATGAATGCGGAGGCGCGGGTGTTCGACTGGTCGGTGGATCACCACGGCGTGCTGATCTGGTAGCGCCGGCCGCCGGCGAGGTCTTGGTGCCCCCTATCGGCGGACGTCGACCATCTGCCCTGTTGCGGCGGATTCGTCCATGGCAAGACATACCCGCACGGTCTTGATGCCGTCGAGGATGTTCGGGCAGGCCTCTTTCCCTTCCAGGATGCACTCAACAAAGTGGTCGACCTCGTGCTGGAACGGGTGGTGAGCCACGTCCCCGCTGTTGGGCTGGATGCAAGGAAGCTCGTAGAAGTCCGACTGCTCAGGCGTGAGCTTCCGCGACCAGACTCGGTTGTCGCGCACGGTTCCCTCGGTCCCGAGGAGCTCAATGTTGAACTGGTATGGCCCCACCAGGTCCAGGGACGCTGAGACGCGTCCCGTGGCCCCGTTCTCGAAGAGCAGAATCCCCGACTCCGTCGTGCTGTACTCAAACCCCGGCAGGCCCGGTCGGTCGAAGGCCGCCACCTTCACGACCTCGCTCCCCACGAGATACCGAATCATGTCCACCGCATGGCTTCCGCCCGCGAGCATGGCGCTTCCGGTGAACTCCTTCTTCGCCAGCCAGCGGTCGGGGCTGATGACATGTCCCGCGCCGTGCCAGTAGTCGGTCTGGGCGAGGAAGATGTCTCCGAGGGCTCCCCGGTCGAGGAGGCTGCGGATGTTCACCACGAGCTGGTTCCAGTGCAGCACGAAGCCGACAATGCTGACGGGCTTCGCTTCGAGCACCGCGGCCTCAAGCGCA
>JALGSS010000437.1 GCA_029821745.1 Candidatus Zipacnadia bacterium | reverse complement strand
CCGGCGCCACGGTCTCCGGCGCGACTGCTTCCGGCGCTACTGCCTCGGCGGCGACGGTCTCGGTCCCCGGGCTGCCCTCAGCAGTTGCGGGAGCCTCAGCGCCTTCCACGGCCTCCCCCTCCGGGGCCTCTTCCTCTGGCACATACATGTCGGCAGGCTTGACCTTGCGCGGCGGCAGGATGTCGCCCCGATAGATCCAGACCTTCACCCCGATGTGCCCGTAACCCGTCTTTGCCTCCGCGAAACCGAACTGCACGTCCGCGCGTAGCGTGTGCAGTGGCACTCGCCCCTCCGGGCCCATAGCCTCGGTCCTTGCGATCTCTGCGCCCTGCAGGCGCCCGCTGACCATGCAGCGCATGCCCAGGGCTCCGAGGCGGATGGCGCGGTCGATAGCCTGTCGCATCGCGCGCCGGTATGATACGCGCCGCTCGATCTGTCGAGCGATATTCTGGGCCACAAGGACTGCGTTCGTGTCCGGGTCCTTGGTCTCTTCCACGTTAACGCGTACCCTCTGGCCGGCCACTTTCTCGATACTGCGGCGCAGCCGCTCAACGTCACGTCCACCGCGTCCGATGACGATTCCGGGCTTGCCGGTCTCGATCGTGATCGTCACGCTGTCAGCCGCGCGCTCAATGGTCACATTCGACACACTGGCGTTGGCCAACTGCTCGTCGATCAACCTGCGCATCGTCAGGTCGCTGACCAACTGATCTCGGTACTTGGCGCCTTCGGCAAACCAAGTGCTTCGCGACTGACGGATGATACCCAGTCGCAGGCCGTATGGATGCACCTTCTGTCCCATTCAGGTCACTCCCTGCCCCTGACGAGGCTGGTGGCGGGCCACCTATTCGTCGTCGTCTCCGGCATTTTCTCTCAGGACCACCGTGATGTGGCAGGTCCGCTTCTTGATCCGGTCCGCGCGTCCACGTGCTCGTGGTCGCATGCGCGGTATCCCGAAGCCTCCATCGACATACGCCTTCGCGATGGTCAAATCGTCGGGATCCAGATCATGGTTGTTTTCGGCGTTGGCGACTGCGGAGTTCAGGGTGCCCAGGAGCACACCCGCAGCGGGGCTGCTCTGCGCGCCCAAGACCGCCTGTGCCTCCTCGATCCGCATACCACGGATCTGGTCGGCGTACACTCGCACCTTGCGCGGACCCTTCCGCACCCATTTGGATACCGCTCTGACTTCCATCTTATTGCAGGCTCCTTTGCCGGGGCCGTTGCCTCGCGATGCTGAACCCTAACGACTCACTCCGTCTCGGAAACGCCCGTGGTTCGCTCGCTGCGCGACGGCCGCATACCCTTGTAGCTGCGGGTCGGCACGAACTCGCCGAGCTTGTGTCCGACCATGTTCTCCGTCACATAGACGGGCACGTGCTTGCGTCCGTCGTGCACAGCGATCGTGTGCCCGACCATGTCGGGGAAGATCGTCGATCGCCGAGACCACGAGCGGATGATCCGCTTGTCGCCCGTTGCGTTCATCGCTTCGATCTTCGCAAGAAGCTTCGGGTCGCAATAGGGACCCTTCTTCATTGAACGTGACATCTCAGGCCCTCCTGCAGGGCGTGCCCGCGGCGAACCGCCACAGTCTAGAGTTAGTCATTCCGCCGCCGAACGATGTATTTCGTGGTGATCTTCCGCCGGTTCCGCGTCTTCCGCCCCAGTGTTTTCCAGCCCCACGGGCTGCGCGGGCTGTCCATGCCGATCGGCGCCTTGCCCTCGCCGCCACCGTGGGGATGATCGACCGGGTTCATGACGCTGCCCCGAACGTGCGGGCGTCGTCCGCGCCATCTTCGCCTACCGGCCTTGGCATCTTGAATATTGATGTGGTCGACGTTGCCAACGCGCCCTACGGTGCAGCGGCATCGCGTCGAGACCAGGCGCACCTCGCCCGACGGAAGCTTCAGGTGGGCGTAATTGCCTTCCTTCGCGACGACCTGGATCTCCGCTCCGGCGCTGCGGCCAAGCTGTCCGCCCTTCTGCGGTGTCAGCTCAACACTGTGCACGATGGCCCCAACCGGCACGCTCGCTATCGGCAGCGCGTTCCCGACACGCGCCGACGCCCCTTCACCGGAGACGACAGTGTCGCCCACGTTCAGGCCCTCTGGCGCGAGGATATAGCGCTTCTCGCCGTCGGCATAGTACAAGAGCGCGAGGTGGGCCGACCGTCCCGGGTCGTACTCAATCGCCGCGACTTTCGCCGGAATCTTGTCCTTATTCCGCTTGAAGTCCACGAGGCGGGTCTTCCGCTTGTGCCCGCCCCCCCGATGCCGCGCCGTTACACGGCCCTGGTTGTTGCGCCCTGCGTTCCTCTTGCGAGGCACAACCAGATTCCGCTCCGGCTTCTTCTTCGTCAACCCGGACGTATCAACGGTCGCGTACTCGCGACGCCCCGGTGATGTTGGCTTATGTTCCTTGATCGGCATCTGAGATTCTCCCGTTCGCCCTCAACGCTGCGTGCGCTGTTCGACCCTAGAGGTGTGTGGCCCTACCCGGTCTCGATCAGCTCGATCGTGTCTCCGGTCTCCAGCGTGACGATGGCCTTCTTCCAGCGCGCGGTCTTTCCTGGTCGATAGCGATAGCTCCGCCGGCGGCTCTTCCCACGCACCATCATCGTGTTTACAGACAAGACTCTCACATCGAAAAGGGCTTCGATGGCGCGCCCGATGTCAACCTTGTTTGCGTCCGGGTGCACCCGAAAGTGGTACTTGTTGAGTTCTTCGGCCTGCCCCATCGACTTCTCGGTGACGATCGGCTGCAGAACGATGCTTCGGTACCGGTTCATCTCTTCGTTACTCAGCATTGTCCGCGCCACCCTCCATCAACTGCGTGAGCCCGTCTTGCGTCATCAGGATCTCGTCGGCACGCACGATGTCCCGGGCGCTGAAATGCGGCACAGGACGGACGATCAGGTCGGCGATGTTGCGGGAACTCTTGTACAGGACCTCGTCCTTCGCTTCGTCGGGCGACACGAGCATCAAAATGCGCCCCTCGAGTCCAAGACTTGCCAGCACATCGACCAACGCCCGTGTGGAAATCTCCTCCAACTCCACACTGTCGACGAGCGTGAACGCCCGCTCCCGGACCCGCTGCGACAACGCCACCGCTGCGGCCTTCCGGCGCATGCGCTTCGGTATCTTGTGTCCGCTCTGAACGCCAATCGGGCCGTGTGCCTTCCCGCCGCCGACGAAGAGCGGCGCGCTCCGCGCACCGTGTCGTGCCCGCCCCAACCCCTTCTGCCGGTACCACTTCGCGCCCACTGCGACGACTTCGCTTCGCGTCTTGGCCTTACCACAACGCCGCTTCCGCGCGTAGTCGACGGCGACGACAGCCTGGCGCACAAGATCTGCGTTATAGGGGAGCCCCAGCAATGTATCGGGCACCTCGACGTCCGAGGTCTTCTCCCCCTGCATATCGTAAATCGCAATATGCGGCATTCCGTTCAATCCCTCCGTGACTACTCTCGACCGCGAATGATCAGCAGGCCGCCCGACCCGCCTGGCACGGACCCCTTGAGCACCAGCAGGTTCTTCTCCGGATCCGTGTCGACAACGGTAAGCCCGCGGGTCGTGACGCGCTCATTGCCCATCTGTCCAGGCCTTCGCGTTCCCTTGAACACGCGAGCCGCGTCAGTAGCGCCACCTGACATCGGGCTTCGGTGGACTTTGGAGCCATGGCTGGCAGGACCGCCCTTGAACCCGTACCGCTTCATGACACCAGCGAAGCCCTTACCCTTGGAGGTCCCGGTCACTTGCACGACGTCCCCTTCACCGAACACGTCGACGCTGATCTCCTGGCCGACCTCGTAGGTATCCTCCGCGCTCACACGGAACTCCGCGAGGTGTTGCTTGGGGCTGATGCCCCGGCTCTCGAAGTGGCCGCTCAATGGGCTGTTGGTCCGGCTCCGCTTGCGATCTCCAAAGCCCACCTGCACGGCTTCATAGCCGTCCTTCTCCGTTGTCTTGCGCTGGATTACGGTACAGGGGCCCGCCTCAACGACAGTCACGGGCACCTCCCTGCCGTCCTCCGCGAAGACTCGCGTCATACCAATTTTCTTACCGAGTATCCATTGTCCCATTTCTGTCACCGCTCGTAGGCCGATGATCCGAACGCCCCGCACGCCACGACCTTCCCGCTAGCTGGCAGTCGTCCTGATCGCTATGTCCACACCCGCAGGTAGGTCCAATTTCATCAAGGCATCCACCGTGCGCGCTGTTGAATCCAGGATGTCGACCAGCCGCTTGTGGACCCGGATCTCGAAGTGTTCCATCGTCCGCGTACTGCGCCCCAGCGCGGTCGGCCGTACCACACAGTGCACCCGCTTCTCGGTGGGCAACGGCACCGGCCCTGCAACGCGCGCTCCCGTCCGCTCCGCCGTCTCCACAATCTTCTGGCAGGAACGGTCCAGGATCTCGTGATCGAACGCCTTCAGCTTGATCCGGATGCTCGAGGTCTTCGGCATGGCTAAAGCTCCGTTTGAGTTCGCCTTCGTCCCGGCTGGGGACGTTCTACGTCTGAACGACCATCAACGACTGGCCGGGCCCTGTCCGTCCGTGTTACTCAACGACCTTACTGACGACGCCGGCGCCGACCGTCGAGCCGCCCTCGCGGATCGCGAACCGCAAGCCCTCTTCCATCGCGATCGGCTGGATCAGCTCGCCCGTGATCG
>JALGSS010000436.1 GCA_029821745.1 Candidatus Zipacnadia bacterium | reverse complement strand
GATCCACCGCAGCAGGTCTTTCGGCAGGCACTCCGCGCAGACCTGGCCGATGATCACCCCGATGGCGCTTACCAGCGTCAGGGCCAGCGCCGCGCCCGCCAATACCATCCACGGTCGCTGGAACTTGGCGGCCTGCATGATCACCGCCAACTGGGTTTTGTCGCCAAGCTCGGCGACAAACAGCAACCCAAAGGTGAGAAAGAACGGCTTCCAGTCCATCCAACGTACCTCCTCTGCTGCGCCGCAAGCATGCGGCTAGATCTCTGCCACCGGCAGACTCTTCTCCCCCGTATCAGCCGCCTTCTGAGCGGTCAGGGCAGTCATGGTCGATCGGAAACACTCCTCGCCGGCCAGAGCTCGGCGGTCACTGTCGGCTTTCCGGCGGCCTCGACCACCGGCGCGGAGCCTGAT
This sequence comes from Candidatus Zipacnadia bacterium, assembly GCA_029821745.1. GTDB lineage: Bacteria > Armatimonadota > Zipacnadia > Zipacnadales > JABUFB01 > JALGSS01. The sequence continues at coordinate 4,624 of JALGSS010000436.1, read as the reverse complement.
TCATAGTGGATGTGCCCTTGGCTGCCCCAGACGAAGAACCGCCACGGGGCATGATGGCCGTCGGGCACCAGGTACGACGCATCCGCGAACACCCGGGCGCCGTTGGTCATCTCCAGGAAACACTGGGCGCTTTGCTGGAAGAACTCCGGCGCGGGCGAATCCTCGAAGCTCGACGCGTCTCCCGTAATCACGCGGGAGAACTCGTTCCCGGTGACCCAGCGCATCATATCGATCCCGTGGATCATCAGGTCGTTGATGGTCCCGCGCTGCTTGCCCTCCTCGAAGTACCATCCCGGGCGGCTGCCCCACGCCAGCGGATGATGCCCGAACACCGTCGCCGACACCGGGTCGCCAATTGCCCCGTCCTGCACGAGTTGGCGGAAGGCGAGGGCCTCGGGGGAGTAGCGCATGGTAAGGGCCACATGTACGGTCAGGTTCTTCTCCCGCGAGAGCCCGGCGATCCGCTCAAGCTGGTCGATCTCCGTGCACAGGGGCTTGTCCGTGATGCAATGCTTCCCCGCCTCAAGGGCCTTGATGATGGTCGGCCCGCGCTTGGCGTAGTAGTCGACGCAGGCCAGCGCATCGAACTCGACGTCGTTCAGGACCTCATCGAAAGTCTCGTGAGTCAGCGTGACGCCAAGGTCCCTGGCGAGGGTGTCTCTCGCCGCCGGGTCCTCCTCCACGCACGCAACGATATCCACGTAGTCAAGCTCTTGGGCCTTGGCATACAGCGACCCGACATGGCCGTGCCTGAACCCGGCAATTGCGAGCCTCATACGGTGGCCTCCTGTTCAACAGCAGGTTCCTGGGTTCCCGTAGCGTCGCCCTCGTCTCCGAAAGCCTTGGCCAGAAGTCCGTCGGGCAGTTGCTTCGTGAAGGCACTCACAAGGGGCACTGTCACGAGCGAAATGACTATGGCGACGGCCGCAGCGACGGGAGAGGATTTCACTCCCCAGACATAGAATAGCACAACCGCAGCGCCCAGTCCCGCGATGAAGCCCGCAGCGGCGCCCGTCGCTGTCGTCCGGCGTGACCACAGACCCCAGACATAGGGCCCGATGAAGGCCCCGGCCAAGGCACCCCAGGACATGGACATCAAGTCCACGATGCCGGCCTCGTTTTGCAGCGCGAGGACGACGGACAGCCCGACGAACACGCCGCAGAGACACCGCATCAGCGCGAGCCCGCTCTTGCTGCTCTTGTCATGCCGATCGCGCACACCGACGAGGTCCACAGCGATCGCGGCACTCGAGACGAGAACCAGTGACGCCAGGGTCGACATTGACGCCGCCAGAACCACGAGCAGGATGACAACCGAGAACCAGGGCGGCATGACCTCCGGATTGGCCAGGAGCGTCGGCACGATATTGTCGAATGCCGGGCCATTGGCTCCCTGCGGCAGGTCCGCACCGGTGGCGAAGAAATGGTGAGACAGGGCTCCGCAGTAGTACGCCCCGAAAGCGATCAGCGTCGAGAAAGCGGTCGCTACGGTGGTGCCGCGCACCACAACGTCCCGGTTCTTGATGGAGTAGAACTTCTGCACCATCTGCGGCAGCCCGAAGGGTCCCATGCTGGTCATAAACACCAGCGAGACGAGCACCACCCAGCCGGGGAACAGAGCATCCGGGTTCGGGCTTAGCGCAGGCGCGTTCTCGACCCCGCTTGTCGCGACGAACGCGCCCACGACCCCGTGCCCGGTGGCGCCGGCCATCAGCACGATCATGAAAGCCACGCCGAATACCTGAAGCATGCCCTGAATGAAGTCGGTGGTCGCCACCGCGAAGTACCCACCCATCACCAGGTAGATGCCTGTCAGCACCGCCATAGCGATCTGCACGTAGAGGTAGTCGATTCCCAGGTTCGCCTCGAACAGGTACCCGAGGCCCTTGTATACGGAAGCGGAGTAGGGCACGAGGAAGATGAAGATCACTATCGCCGCCACACGCTTGAGCCACGGCAGCGCGTACCGGGCTTCGAGGAACTCCGGCATCGTGATCGCGTCCAGGCGCTCGGTCATCTCACGCGTTCGGACCGCCAACAGCTTCCAGGCCAACCAGGTACCGATGATTGCGTTCCCTGCGGCGATCCACAGTGTATGCATACCGAACAGCCAGCCGAGTTTCCCGGCGAAACCGACGAAGAGCACTGCCGAGAAGTAGGTTGTGCCATAGGCCAGGGCAGAAACCCACGGGCCGATCGTCCGGCCACCGATGAAAAAGTCTCCGACGTTCTTTGTGCGCCGCATCGACCAGTAGCCGATGACGATCATCACAACAATGTAAAGTACGACAACGACTGCCTTCGCCAGCGTCGCCAACTCCTACGCCTCCTTCTTGTTCTCGGGAACATCGGTCGCGCCCCGCGGACCACGAGAAGGCCACGGAACGGCGAAGCTCGGACGGTTCACGTCATAGCGCCTGACCCGGACGGAACGGCTGGGGCCGACCCCACACGATAGTGGCACCCGCACGTATCCGCGCGGATGCCAAGGGGTGGTCGCACGACAAGGCCCGTGGCTGCGGCCCCCCAATAACCGGTCCGGAAAAGCGCCCCTCACTCTACAGCAATTCCGAACTCCTTCGCAACAGCGTCGCGGCCGGGGCTGGCAGGAAGCAATGCTACCGCCCGATTCACGTACCGCTTGCCCCCCTCTTCATCGCCTTCCAGCACCAGCAGCACGCCCCACGCCATGAGCGCTTCAGGCTGGCCCGCCAGTTCGTAACGCGCAATCTGCAGCGGCACACGCGCCTTGTCGGGCTCGGCGCCACTCTTGAGAAGGACGACGCCCAGCCCCAGGTTCGCGATGCCTTGGACATCGTCATAGCTCAGCGCCACGCGGAAGGCCTTCTCGGCCTGAGACCACTTCTTTTGCTCGGCGTAGATGCGGCCTATCCACGAGTAAGCGGTGCCACTGGGCTGCCTTTGCATGATGACCTCGGCGGCTTCCAGCGCCTTGACCCACTCCCGATCGTTCGCCAGAAACCCGACCATCGTTTCCAGAGCCGCTGTGCCCTCCGGGTCTCCATCCGCGGCTTGCTGGAACGCCTCATACATCTTCGGCTTGTCGTCCATCATGAAGTTCGCAACACCTGCGAACAGCAGGGCGTTGGATCTCAAGCGCGGGTCGGTCTGGCCCAGTTCCAGGAATTCGTCGCGGCACGCGGTGAGAATCCGCTTCTGCTGCTCATCCAGATCGGCCCAAAGCGTCGCGCCGATCCCCTTCACCATCTGCGCGGCGAAAAAGGGCGCCAGCTTGCAGGAAATCGCGTACTGCTTAAGTTGAGGATACGTCGGCGCCAGGGCCGCGCCGGTCTGCAGCAGTTCACTGATCTCCTCGTATGTCCCCAGGTCCTTCAGGCCTTCGGTGGGATCGGCTCTCAGTTCGAGGAGTGCCGGGAGCCACTTCGACAAGAACAGGGAGATGTATGGCAAGGCTTCCTTCGGCCCGAGCTTTGCCGCGGCCCGGGCCTCGACCTCCGCCGACGCGAAGTGCTCATTGGCCAGCCACTGCACCCCCGAGTTGTGGGCCAGTACACCGTGCTTCGCATGCAGATAGGAGGCCAACTCGTGGGCCTGCCAGCGGGTCCCGTCCAGGACGAAGGCCTCCTCGATATGCAGCGAGGCCTCCTCATCTTCCCCAATCGCCAGGAGGACCTCGGCGAACTCCTGGTGGGCCTGTGCGTTATCGGGCTCCTGTTCAAGCAGCTTGGTGAACCCATCCGTGGCGAGACGGTACTGTATCACGGCCTCTTCGGTCTGTGACGTCCACAGGAGCAGTCGCCCCAACTGCAGATGCAGGCTCGGGGTGTCTTCCTCCTTGAGGCGTTCATAGAGAGCTTTGATGTCCGATTCCGGGTCCGCCGACGGAGGGATGCGCACAGCCCTGGCTGGGAAACTGATGTCCAGGTTCAGCGTGATGTTGGGCAATTGCAGTTCGCGGACCAGCAAAGCCTTGTTCAGCGCCCAGCAGGGCGCCACGGCAGCCAACGTCACCACTGCTGCCAGAACTGCCGAACTCAGGAACCGGCACCGTCGCTGCTCAAATCGTTCGTCCAATGTCCGCACCTTCCCAGATCGCCTCATGCAGGGATCGAGGCACCTTGGCGTCACCAATGACATGTACGGGGATCTCAAGCTGCCGGCCCAGGTCCGCCGGCTCGTTCACACTCTCTCTGCCCAGAGCCACGATAATGCTCGACAAAGGAAACTCCCGACGCTCTTCGCCGCGCACGAGCCCCGTGACAACGCCGTTGGCGACCTTCATCACTTCGCAAGTCGTCAACCCTCTGATCCCGCGCTGCGAGAGCTGCTCGCCCAAGAAATGCCGCACCGCGTTGGGCAGTCCGGGGCCCAACTGCTCTTCGCGCTCGAAGATGGTCACATCATGGCCCCGGCGGCCGAGTTCAAGGGCCGCCAAGCACCCGAGTTCGTCGCCCCCGAGCACTGCGACGAGGCGTTCCAGTTCCATCTCCGGGTCCCGCAAGTAGTCGGCGGCCGCCACATACTCGCCCTCGCAGCCCTCGGGCAGTACGCAGTTCGGGTCAGCCGGGCGTGAGCCGGTGGCAATGATCACCACATCCGCCCCGAAGGCGCGAACGCTCTCCGCATCCGCTCTCTTCTGCCA
>JALGSS010000435.1 GCA_029821745.1 Candidatus Zipacnadia bacterium | reverse complement strand
GGTGGTGAGCGTGTCGAACGACAAGCGCTCCCTTGGCGAAGCTCTGAAGCTGAGTGCGGTCGGTCTCACCCTAGCGTTCTGTATCGCTATCGGTACCGGTGCGGGGATCTGGCTTGATGACCGGTTTGGCACACAGCCGGCCCTTACAGTGGTCGGCTTTTTCTTTGGAGTGACTGCAGGGTTCGTGGAACTGTTTAGGGCGATCAACAAAGGGTGACTGCGGTGGACGAGGCCGCAATTGAAGGCTGGCTGGCTCGGACGTTTCGGACCACTGCGTACTTCGCCCTCTTCGCTGTGTTACTTGCCTACTTCGACCCGTACAAGCCTGTGTTGGTGCTCGTCGGCGTGGCTCTTGGGATACTCTCCATCGCCACGACGGCGCGAGTTGCGCGGAGCATCACGCAGCCACGCAGCGTCCCTCGGAAGGTGCCGTGGCTCTGCCGTATCGCTCAATTCATCAAGTATGTGGTGCTGGCGGCCGCTATATATCTAGTGTCAAGGTGGTCGGTGACCGGGCCGCTGTACCTGATTGGGGGATACATCCTCCCGCTCGTCGTGATGACGATCCAGACTCTGGGGATGGGTGTAAGGCGCGTAGAGCTCCGTGACTGAGAGCGGTGAGTACCCGCCGGTCGCATAGCAGATGCACGCGACTGTGGGTCCGCTCCGGCATGTGCCTATGAGTAGAAGACGAAACGCAGAAATTCGAGTCCGCCGGTGCCGGGTGTTGACGGCGGGCAATTCGTTTGGGTACCAATGGAAGAGCATCTTGCGACGTGGGTCAACGCGATCATCAATGTCGAGCCGGAGGGCCTCCGGGAGTATCTCTCGGTCAACTCCGTCACGGCGCTACTGGTCATCGGCCTTGTGCTGATCATGGCCCGGCTGGGAACGCGCAGACTCGAGCTGCGACCGACGAATTCCTGGCAGATCTTCTGGGAGTTCGCTTACGAGAGCTTCAACGGCTTCTGCCGCAATGTCATCGGCCCGGGCTCCGAGAAGCACGCGCCGTTCCTGGGCACGCTATTCATCTACATTGTCTGCCTCAACCTGCTCGGCATCGTCCCCGGCTTCATCGCTCCGACGGCTTCACTGACGATGACCTTCGCGCTGTCGCTGACCACCATCGTGTACGTGCAGTACGCGGGGTTCAAGGAGCATGGCTGGCGCTACTTGATGCACTTTGTCGGCGAGCCGTGGCAGCTTTTCATCATCAATATCCCGATCCACATCATCGGAGAGCTTGCTAAGCCCCTGTCGCTGGCCGTCCGGTTGTTCGGCAACATCTTCGGTGAGGACACCGTCATTCTGCAGCTCCTGATGATGTCGGCGGCGGTTTTCGCGCGGTACTACATTCCGGTGCCGCTGCACTTCTTCATGGTCTTGTTCCACATTTTCGTAAGCTTCGTGCAAGCGCTCGTGTTCATGATGCTCGCGGCCGCGTACATCTCCAGCGCGGTGGAGTGCGAGGATCACGAGGAGCATGCCCACGAGGCAGCAGGCGTCGAAAGCGTTGAGGCAGCCTGAGCGCTCCGGGCCCAATGAGAGCTCTCGGACTGCCCCACAGACTGCGGACCAATTGCACACACGGGTTTCCAGTGTCCGAGAATAGGGGAAACCGAGGGAGGCCACAAATGCTCTACGGACCGATTCTGGCGTTGGCTGTAGGACTGGGACTGCCGATCGCGGTTATCGGCGCAGCGACTGCCCAGGGACGCGCGGCCGCGGCTGCGATGGAAGGCGTCGCCCGACAGCCCGACGCTGCCGGCGACATCCGCTTTCTGCTCATCCTGGCCCTGTCTCTGATCGAGTCGTTGGTGATCTACGCGCTGCTTATCTTCTTCATGCTCTACGGAAAGCTCCCGGAAGTTATGGAAGTGGTGCAGGCCCTGGCGAGCAAGTAACTCCTCGGGCGGGCCGCATTCCCGCGCAAGGAATTGACGCCGAACGCCCACCAACGGCTGGTGTGATTCACTATGTCTACCATGCTCCACGATCTCGGCATCGAGCCCGGCGCGCTGCTTGTCAACATCGTCGGCTTCGTGCTGCTCTTGTACCTGATGAAGCGGTTTGTGTTCCCTCCCATCGGTACGTTCATCGACCAGCGGCGCGATCAGATCAACGACGATCTGGACAACGCCAAGGCCGCCAGGGACGAAGCCGAGCGGGAGAAGGCCGCCGCTGCCTCGAACTCTCTGCAGATCGAGTTGGAGGCCCGGCAGGCGGCCGAAGCCGCCAGGGACAACGCCAAGCTGGAAGCCGACGCGCTGATCAAGGAAGCCCGAGATCAGGCCCGCGACGCAGAACGGGCCGCACGGGCCGCCACTGAGCGCGACCAGGTTGACGCCGCGAAGCAACTACGCTCAGAACTCAGCGGCAGTGCGGCGCAGATGTGCCGCTCGCTACTCGTGCAGGCGCTTGACCAGGAGCGGCACCGCGCGCTCATGGATAGTTTCATCGCCGACGTTGAGCGGCTCGCCTCGCAGCAACCGGGATCACAATGATCGATTACAGTCTGATCAGGCGGTACATCTCCGCTGTCCATGACCTCGCCGCCCAGGCAGATGTCGTCGGGCGCGTGCAGGAGGAACTCGCGCGCCTGCAGGTCGCGGCGCTCGACGACGAACGCCTGATGATGGTCCTGCGCCATCCGGAGATTTCCGCCGAAGAGAAGCGGTCGCTGCTGCTGCGTCTGTCCGGCGACGACCCGACGCAGATCACCACGGGCCTGATCTCCCTGTTGCTCGAGAAGGAGCGCGTCGATGTGCTCCTGGGCGCCGGGGATGTCTTCACGCAGTTGGCGGACGCGGCCCGGGGCGTCGTCCGGGCCCAAGTGGAAGTCGCATGGGTGCCCGACGACGAACAGAAGCAGCGGCTGGAAGAAGCCTTGAGCAGACTCGTCGGCGCTCCCGTGGTGGCCGACTTCGAGCTCGCGCCCGATGTCATCGGTGGAGCAAGGGTCCGCGTCGCCGGGCAGTTGATCGACGGGTCCCTCCAGGGCCGACTTGAGGCCCTGGTTGACCACGTGGGCGCGGCCCCGATGTCCGTCGCCGGCGACTAAGCCCGACCGCCTTGCCACACTCGGCCCTGGCCCTCACGACACGTGAGCCCGGGGCTGCCGGATGTTTACTGGAAGCAGTGGGATAGTATTGAGGTGAGAGAAATTGCCTCTTCGCGCAGAGGAAGTCTCAGCCGTACTTCGGGGCGAGATTGAGGCCTACGAATCCAAACTCAAGATGGAGCGGGTCGGCATCGTCCTTGAGGTCGGTGACGGCATCGCGCGCGTCTATGGGTTGGATGACGTTATGGCCTCGGAGCTCGTGGAGTTCCCCGGCGGCGTGATGGGTATCGCGCTGAACCTGGAAGAAGATAATGTGGGCTGCATTCTCCTGGGCCCTGACGTCCACATCCAGGAGGGTGACAAGGTCCAGGCCACGGGCCGCATCGCGGAGACGAGGGTCGGCGACGCTCTGTTCGGCCGCGTCGTGACGCCTCTGGGTGAGCCGATGGACGACCAGGGGCCGATCGAGACGAACCTCACTGGGCGAATCGAGGTCAAGGCTCCCGGCGTTGTCGAGCGGCAGCCGGTCTGTGAGCCCCTTCAGACGGGGATCAAGGCCATCGACTCGATGATCCCCATCGGCCGCGGACAGCGTGAGTTGATCATTGGCGACCGCCAGATCGGCAAGACGGCCCTCGCCGTCGACACGATCATCAACCAGCACGACACCGGGGTCAAGTGCGTCTACGTGGCAATAGGCCAGAAGCTTTCAACGGTCCGCCGGCTCGAAGCGGTACTTCATCGGGCCGGGGCCATGGAGTATACCTGCATCGTCGCGGCATGCGCCAGCGATCCGGCGGCCCTCCAGTACATCGCCCCGTACGCCGGCTGCAGCATCGCCGAGCATGTGCGAGACAATGGCGGCCACGCCCTCGTAGTCTACGACGACTTGTCCAAGCAAGCGGCGGCTTACCGGCAGATCTCGCTCCTGCTGCGTCGGCCTCCGGGTCGCGAAGCCTACCCCGGCGACATCTTCAACGTGCACTCGCGGCTCTTGGAGCGTGCCTGCAAGCTCAATGACGAGCTGGGCGCGGGTTCGCTGACGGCCCTGCCGATTGTTGAGACGCAGGAAGGCGACTTCTCGGCGTATATCCCGACGAACGTGATCTCGATCACCGACGGGCAGATCTACCTGGACCCGGACCTGTTCCACCAGGGCTCCCGCCCCGCGATCGAGGTCGGCCGATCGGTGTCCCGCGTCGGCTCCGCAGCCCAGACGAAGATGATGAAGAGCGTGGCCGGACGCCTCAAGCTGGACCTTGCGGCCTACCAGGAATACGCGGCCTTCGCCCAGTTCGCTTCGGACTTGGACGACGAGACCCGCGCCATCCTCGACCGCGGCGATCGCATGGTCGACGTGCTCAAACAGGGCCAGTACGAGCCGATGTCGGTGGTCGACCAGACTATCGCCATCTTCGCCGGCACACGCGGCTTCTACCAGGATATCGACACCGACCACGTGGCAGACCTGGAGCCCAAGATCGTGCAGTACGTTCACGACAAGTACCCGCAGATCGTCGCCGTGATGGAATCCTCGCTTGACCTGTCCGATGAGACCGCCGAGCAGCTCAGTCAGGCGATCACGGAAGCCAAGGGCGTCCACGCGGGCAATACAGACTAG
>JALGSS010000018.1 GCA_029821745.1 Candidatus Zipacnadia bacterium | reverse complement strand
AAGCCGAAGTAGCGCGGCCCCTCGCGCCGTGAGGTCGCGACGGCACCAAGCGGCCCAGCCTGAGACAGGCTGGGCCGCTTCATTTGCCATCGATACGCCCTGTTGGACTTCCCGATCAGCCATGCAGCGCCTAGATCTCTACAGCCGCCCCGGACTCGATGGATTCCTTCTCCGCAAGGACAAGGCGGATGGACTCCCGGGCGTCGAAGGCGGTCACACGGGTCGGGACCTCATTGTTCTCCACGCAAGCACTGAAATACTCCAGCTCCTGCTGGTACCCTGTCGCGGCGCTGAACTCGGGCACGACCGGATCGCCGTCGAAGGGGTAGAAGGTCAGGGTCGGGTCATTCGAGGTGGAGAACTTCAGGCAACCCTTCTCCCCAAGGACCTCGAAGGCCATTTCGAAGGGGTAGTCCGGCGGCATGGCCCAGCCACCCTCGCCGAGAACGGCGACGTCATCATACAGGTAGTTGGTCATGACGTGGTCGACCTTCGGGCCGTCGGGGAGGATGTGCCCGGCTCGCGAGTAGACGGCCTTCGGCATGCCCATCACAGACATAATGAAGTCCGCGTCGTGTATGTGCAGGTCCAACAGTGCGCCCCCGCTCTTCCCGGCATCGTTCAGCCAGCCGTCCTGGCTCCAGAACGGTGAAGGCGACAGGCGGGTGAACTTCATGGTCACGAGCCGCCCGAAGTCGCCGGCCTTGATCATCTTCGCGAGGACCTCGTACTCCGGCCAGAAGCGGATGCAGTGGGCGACAAACAGTTGCTTGTCGTTCTTGCCCGCGGTGGCGATCATGTCATCGCACTCGTCGACGGTCAGGGCCATCGGCTTCTCGCAGATCGCGTGATAGCCTGCGTCCAAAGCCTTGATGGTCATGGCCGCGTGGACGACGGTGGGCAGGCAGACATCAACCAGGTCGAATCCGCCGGCCGCGAGCATGTCTTCCATGTCCGTGAAGCGCTCAACGCCGGACAAGTCCAGCGGCTCGGCCTCGCCGACGTTGCCGCCCACAGCCTGGGCTGCCGCGGCGACCTTCTCAACCTGCTTGTCCGCAACGGCGACGACTTCGGCTCCGTCCACTTCGGCCCAAGTCTGGAAATGCTGCTGGCCGATGAAACCCATCCCTACGATACCGACTTTGACCATGCGTATCCCTCCAAATATCCAGCGGTACAATCGCGATTTCTTTGCGTGAACTTACCACTTCGACAGGCCACTGCAGCGGCCCTTCTCGCAATGCGCCAGAATCACGCAATATGCAGAACAATTCCAGGAAACTGCTACTCCATCACCACCGCCGTTGCGGAATCAGGCGCTCAAACTCCGTGGGACGACCAGTGCCCGCCTTCTCGACAGGCTTGATTGCCGCGAGCTTCTCCAGGGGCTCATTGAGCAACAGGAAGCGCAACTTCTCGACAAACGGCGCGATGTGGGCAATGCTCATCCCTCGCCGCCGCACCCGGACAGACCAGGGCGACTACGAAGACGTGCACCGATCACTCGTGGCCTACTTCGTTGAATGGGCGGGAGAACTCTTGCCGACGGGAGGTTCAGGCACGAACCCGCCCGGCTTCGGGGCCGGCGCGCTGCCACCGGTCAATTGCACCGCAACGCGCCCATTGGAGATGCCCGGGCGAACGGGAATGGCGTCGTGGCCGGCGATCGACAGTCTCAGTGGCGCCTGATCGGGCACACCAAGAGACACAACATCGCCCACCCGCATCGAACGCAGGTCGCCCACTGTGCCACGCCACGTCCCGAGCTGAACCCGGGCGGTAACGCCTGCGTCGCGCACCGCCGGACTGTCCAGACGCGTCGGGACGAAGGCGTTCGAGGCGGGCTCTGGGGCCGGCAGACGCGCCATCTCAACGGGGAGATGCAGGTCAAGGCTTCCGGTCAGGTCATCAACAGCCATCGTCAGCGCAAGCTTGACCCACTGGTCGGGACTTGGCTCAGACAGGTCGCTCCCGTCGCGGATGCAGCGCCAGGCGGCGGGCCGTGCGACGGGAGTGGGCCATGTCGCCGCCCAGGCCGGGAACATCTCACCACACAGGTGAACCAGCAAGCGCCGCTGGAGACGCGTGAGTTCAGATTCCTCCACGCATGCTGAACTCGCGAGCATCCGGTGCACGAGGGTCGAGGCCAGGGGGCGGCTGAACCGCCAGACCGGAGCGTCCCCGTCATGCCGGTCGTCCGGGAACACCCACAGGGACGGGTGCGGTGAGGCCGCATGGGGGGCCCTGTGCCGGCTGTCCGTGATGCCGTCGAGAACCATCGTGACGGGTACTGCAAGATAGTCCGAGGCGAGGGCCGCCACCGCGCGAGCACTCCGCCGAACTGCCGACTCCAGACGGGCCCGCTGCCGGGCGCCGAGCAGAGGTGGATTGGCCAGATCATAGGCAACGACTTCCCCAGTAGTGCTCACTCGGCATCCCTTCCCGATATACGTCGCGCGGGCATGCATGCGTGATGGTCGCGCCTCGGCCTGGCCCGGCTCACGACGAGAGCGCCGGCACGGGCGACCGCAACTGGTGTGCGATGTCTGCGGAACATGCCGGCTCGGGCGGAAGGACGTTGTCCGCTTGAGCCGGCTCGGCGGGCGGCGCGTCGTCGGGCGTGGGCTCGGCCGGTTCGGCGGACAGCCCAATCTCCAGCGCCACTTCTCGCGCAAGCGCCGGGTCGCGTTGCCTCAGCGCGTCTAGAAGCCCGCCGGTTGCCTCCGGATCCGCGTGGTCGAGGGCCCTGGCGATGGTGAGAGCGGCCTCCCGCCGACGTAGCATCTGCTCGCGCCGCGCGCAGAATTCCTCCCGCAGCCCGTCGCTCAGACAGCGCAAAGCGCCCGGCACCGGTTTCCGAGACAGGTCGGCAATAGCCACTGCCACCTGCCCCCCAAACTCGGCGGGCAGCTCGGAGAGGATGCCATGGGCGATCCACTCCCGCGTGGAGGCCGCGACCAGCGCGACGATTTCGGGCGTCTCATCCGCAAGACACGCGGCGATCAGTGCGGGATTGGCGTCCTCCAGGAACTGGAACGGGGGATCCAAGGGGCGCTGACAGGGGATCCGGTCGGTCTCCTCTCCGGGAGCCCGGTGCCTGTCTCGGGGTGCTCGTCCGCTGGGCACCGGACCCGCCGGAGTCGTGACGGCAGAGGCCGACTGGCAGGCGGCAGCGAAGCTGCGCAGCGCGCAGCGCCGCTCCTCCGCTGAGATGTCGGTCAGCGACTCCCCGGCCTGTCCCAGAGCCCGTTGCTGTTCGGGGCTCAGAGCGCCGGCGATTTCCTGGGACGCCGCAGGGCCGAGAGCCGACAGGAGCACTGCGGCGCGACGCAGGCGAGCTTCTGCAGAACCGTGCTGTGAGTTCACTGGCAAAGCACCCTCGGGCGAGTATTCGGGCGCGGCGGGCCCGAATACTCTCATCCCAGGGCCGCTGCCGTGCTTACCCCGCTGCCTGCAATTCGCATGCCGGACCGTGTCGCCTCGAAAACGCCTCCCGCACAGCGCTCTTCAGACGGTCGACCTCCACCGGTTTCGGCACAAGATCCACGCCGCCCGATTCACTGGCCTGCAGCCGAGTCGCGTCGTCAAGCAGGCCGGTCATGAACACCACTTGAGCGTCGCCGTTCAACTCGCGTATCGCCGTCCAGGCGTCGAAGCCGTTCGTGTCGGGGAGCACCACGTCCATCAGCACCACGTCCGCGGGCTCCTCCTGGCAAGCGGCGATTGCCTGCGCGCCGTCTCTCACCGAGCTGACCGTGTAGCCGTCCGACGAGAGCAGTTCCTCGATGAGGACGTGGACGTACCACGAATCATCGACCAGCAGTACTTTGCTTGAGGGGCTTCTCGCGCTCATTGGTCTTACCACCTGTCGGAGAAAGCAGTGGTCGTGCCAGAGGGTATATCGGCACGTCACGCCGCGAGCTTAGCCTGAACCCCGCCGCGAACGGCCTTTTTGCAGCGGACTCATGATCGCATGGGGACGGCTTTGGAGAACTTTTGCTAAAGGTCGCGGGCAACCGTGCCGATCAGTGAAAGTGCCGGCCGTTGGGATATGTTCACCTGCGTCGTCACTCAAGCCACTCGTGAGACAGGGGGCGTACGAACGACGCCGGCAGGCAGCACAATGCCGCTAGGGGGCGACATTGTGTTGACATTCGGGACCCGAGGCGTCCGAGGGGCACCGGCCCGCCCACTAACTAAGCCTCCGCAGGCCGGCGGAGACGCCCGACATCAGCACGAGCGCCACTGACGTCCTTCACCCCCACGGGGCGTCTGACCCGTTCACCGCAGGCGAAGCAGCCTTGCTATGGGGGACAGCCATGGCAGTTCTGGACATCACACCCCGTGCCCGACTATCCACGCAGACAGCAGTGATTCCGCAACTCGTGGCCCGAGCCTCCTTGCTCGAGTTGTCCCAGGATGATATCGAGGAACGCGTCAAAGAGGAGATCGATCAGAACCCGGTTCTGGAGCTGGCCCAGGCGCCGGAACCGATCCGGAGCACATCCAGCACCGTCCCGGGCGGCGGCGGAGTGGACGCCCTCACCCAGTTCCCAGCCCCCTTCTCCCTGCGCGACGATCTGATGCTGCAGGCCCGGGCGGTCTGCGATCCGTGCACGCTCCCGATCGTCGAGTACGTCATCGACAATCTGGACGAGAGGGGCTACTTGACGGCCTCCGTGGCCGCACTCGCCGATGAGCTTGAACTGCCGGACGAGCACGCCAGAGCGGCCATCCGGATCGTCCAGACATTGGAGCCTGCCGGAATCGGCGCGCGAGACCTCCCGGAGTGCCTCGCGCTGCAGGTGGCTCGCCTGCCCAAGGGTGAGGCCCCACCGGGGCTCTTGGAGTTCATCCAGGGGGAGTTCGACTACCTGGTGGCCCAGGGCGACCCCAAGGCCCTGCGCTCGCCACAGTCACAGGGCGCCCGGGTATACCTGAGCTTCATCGCCGAGCACCTGTATCCCTATCCGGCGGATCTGTTCCATTCGCCGGTCTCCGGCCTCTGTGGCGAGGCGGTACCCACGACCCCCGACGCCATCGTCGAAGAGGACAACGGGCGCCTGCGCGTCACGGTGCCTCTAAGTCGCCAACTGGCCCTCAGAATCGATGCGACTTACGAGCGACTTGAGCGGGCACTCGCCGCACAGGGCGCCGAGACGGATCGCCGGCACGTACGAGAGATGATCACCGCGGCGAAGGAGTTCATCACAGATCTCGCCCACCGCCATGCCGTCATCGCCCAGGTGACCAGCGCCCTGCTCGTCGAGCAGGAGGACTTCCTCCTGCACGGCCCCAACGCCCTGAAGCCCTTGACCAAGAAGCAGCTCGCAAAGCGGCTCGGGATGCACGAATCGACGATCTGCCGCGCAACCCGCGGCAAGTCGGTTCTCCTCCCGAGCGGCGATGTCGTGCCCTTCGACGTATTCTTCGAGGACGCCCTTCCCGCGAAGGTGACCTTGGCCGCCATCGTCAGGCAGGAGGACCCCGCGCGCCCCCTTACCGATGGGCAGTTGTGCGAGGAGCTTACAGCCCGCGGATACCCCGTGGCCCGCCGCACAGTGAGCAAGTACCGGACGTGCCTGGGAATCCCCTCGGCATCCGAACGGCGACGGCGCACCTAGCGGCTCCCCGGCACGCGAATTGCAGGGAATGGGTCGGTACACCAACGCATGCCGGACACGAGCGGCAGGTGGGTCTGATGCTTCGCGACACGACATCCATTGCAGTGCAACGCGGGCTCGAGGGCGCAGCGCGGCGGCAAGAGGCCATCGCCGCCAATATCGCCAACGCCGAGACACCGGGCTACCGCCCGCAACGCGTAGCCTTCGAGCAGTCCCTACGGGCCGCGATTGAGCGAGAGCGCTCAAGCACGCCGGGCACGATGCGCAGCCACGCTGTCGACGGGGTCCGTCCCCACGTCAGTCACCAGCCGGTTCTCACCAGCCACCCCGCAACCATCGAACTGGAGCGCGAGATGAGCGACCTCGCCAAGACATCGCTGCACTACGATGCGCTCACACGGGTACTGTCCAAGCGTCTCGGGATGCTCCGAACCGCCATCACCGGAGGGGCCTAGCGATGAGCATGTTCCGCAACCTGGACATCAGCGCCAGCGGCCTGCAGGCAGGCCGGATCCGCATGGATGTGATCGCGCAGAACATCGCCAACGCCGACAGCGGGGGGAACGGACTGCCTCCATACCGGCGCAAGGAAGTTGTGATGGTGTCGCAGCCCTTGCGCGAGCGAGGAGCGTTCGTGTCGGCCCGCACTGATTCCGGCGGCGTGCGCGTGCTCGCGGTCCGTGAAGATCAGTCGCCGAACCGGCTTGTGTACCGGCCGGGAGACCCCGCGGCCAACCAGGACGGCTACGTGGAGCTCTCAAACGTGAGTCTGCCGATGGAAATGGTGGACATGGTCGCCGCAAGTCGTGCGTACGAGTCCAATGCGGCAGCCCTGAAAGCGGCACGACAACTCGCAGCACGCACCCTCGACATACTGCGTTAGGTCAGCGACAGGCGGGTGAACGCAAGTGCTCATGGGACCCAGCTCACTAAACACATTCCGACCACCGGCGCCGATTGAGCGGCCGCCGGCTCCGGCGACCGGCAAACTAGACCAGTCTGAGCGCTCCTCGAGTCCCTTCATGGACAGGCTCGCGGACGCTGTGGCGGACGTAAACGGCTTGCAGCAAGAAGCCAATCTGCAGGCCGAAAACCTGGCGACGGGAGACGCCGAGAGCCTTCAGGACGTGGTTGTGGCTGTCGAGAAGGCCGACCTCGCCCTGCAGCTTACCGTGCAGGTGACGCAGAAGGCCGTGCAGGCGTACCAGGAGGTCAGCCGGCTTCAGGTGTAGTCGGATCGAACCCGAACCGCGAGGCCGGCCGGGTGCCCGCCGATGCCGTAGCGCCGAGCGACGCGCTACCCATTACCCACACAATGACCCAGTGAGATACCATGCTTGAGCAGCTACGAGCCGCGTGGACAAACTTGGAGCCGCGACCACGACTGATGCTGACCGTCGCTGTCATCAGCACGCTACTGGGCCTGGCGGTCGTCGGTTACTGGTCATCGCGCCCCGACTACGCCGTGCTCTACAGCGGCCTCTCGCAGGAGGACGCGTCCGCGATACTCGAGGAGTTGCGCACCGACAAGATCCCCTTCAAGCTCGCCGGAGGCGGCGCGGCCATCCTCGTCCCGGCGACAGCGCTCTACGAGACGCGCCTCGCCATCGCCGGGAAGGGCATGCCTTCCGGCAGCGTGATCGGGTTCGAGGTCTTCGACCGCTCGGGACTGCCCGGCACGGACTTCTCAAACACCGTGAACCTCCAGCGCGCCCTCCAGGGAGAGCTTTCACGAACCATCTCCGCGCTGTCTGAAGTCCGCGCGGCGAGAGTGCACCTGTCAATGCCCCGGGAAAGCCTCTACTCGGAGCCAACGCCACCGACGGCGTCGGTATTGCTCAACTTGGGCATGAACGGTGACGTGGACGCCAAGCAGGTACGCGGGATCGCGTACCTCGTGGCGAGCGCCGTGGATGGACTGGCTTTCCGCGATGTAACAATTGTGGACACGGCCGGCCGGGTGCTGCAGGGGAGCAGCCAAGACGGTACAGAGTTCCCGGACACGACCCTCGCGACGGCCAAGACATACAGCGAAGCGCTAACACGGCGGCTGCAGACGATGCTGGACAGCATGTTCGGGGCGAACATGACCATCGTTCGGGTCCAAGCAGAGCTGGACATGGACGCCGAGGAATCCGACGAGCAACAGGTCGAGCCATTGCCGGACGCGAAGACCCAGGGGGTCTCGCGGGAGCACAGCAGCGAGGAGCGCTACAACGGCATCGGTGTGGCAGGCGGCGGCTTGAGCGGCGTCCCATCCAACCTGACGGGATCCGGCGACCGCACAAGCTCTCAGGACGGCAGCGACTACACGAGCATTGAGGAGACCAAGGAGTACGAGTTCTCGAGGAAGACCACCAGGCGCAAGCGCAGGCCCGGCCGCGTGACGCGTCTATGCGTGGCCGCAGTGGTGGATGACAACCTCCCCTCGCAGGCGACCGAACGCGTGCGCGAGGTGCTGGCGGCCGCCGCCGGCATCGACGCCGACCGCGGGGACGAGATCGTCGTCCGCCAGATGGAGTTGAAGGCCGCCGAACTCGCGGACAAGGACGCGAAGGACCTCGAGTTGGCGCAGATCGCCGAGAAGCGGGACGCTCTTGTGGCCCTGCTGCTCAGGCAGGGCTTCCCGGCGCTGGTCGCGCTGCTGTTGCTGGCTGTGGCCATTCGCACAGTGGGCGAGCTTCGTCGCGTCGCGGTGAGCGACCCGCGGGCGCGCACAGACGGACAGCCGCCCGACAGGCACGAATTCACCGGAGACATGACGTCGCCCGAGCCACAGCCGGCGATTCTCGAGTCTGCGCCGCCCATGATGGCGCAGACCGAAAGTGCGTTCAATGCGCAACCATCCGAAGACGAGCAACTTGCCGATGAGTTGCGCCGAATCGCCCGCGAGCGCCCAGAGCTGCTGGCCGGCGAACTGCGCCACCTCGTGGGCGGGCCCGATAGGCTATGAGCGCGACCCAGCACAGCGCCAACCAGGTCGCGGCGCCCTTGCTCCACTGGGAGGAAAACCTGCCGATCCTCGATCGCGCCCCCGGGGGAGACGATGACGGGGACCATGCGGGCCTCGGGCCCGGCGCGGGGAACGATCCCCGCGGGCCCGGCGCCCGTTCCAGGGCGATCGAGGAGGACGCCCGGCACCGGGCCGAAGAGACGGTCCGAGCCGCAGGGGTCCGCGCGGAACAGATTCTCCAGGAAGCCCGCGGGGCCGCGGCGACACTACGCGCCGATGCGATCCGCGCAGCCACCGACGCTGTGGCCGAGGAGCAGCAGGCCGCCTTCACAGAAGTCGTCGGACTGCTCCGGCAGAGCGTCGAGTATGAACTCAGCGAACGGTGGCGACAACTTGAACTCGAGTCCGCGCGGCTCTGCGTCGACTTCGCCGAGAAGGTCATTCGGCGGGCAATCGCAGAGGATGATGAGATCGTCGTCGAGACCGTGCGTGAAGGCCTCACGCAACTGCGGGCGACCAGCCCGGTCTCGATCCACGTCCACCCCTCATGCATCCCCGCGCTCGAGCAGGCCCGGGCTAAGCTTGCGGCCGAACTCGCGCCGGATGTGCCCATCATCTTTGAGCCCCGGGAAGCCGTCAGCGCCGGCGGGGCGTCCCTCACGAGCGCGAACGGCGCCGTCGATCTACAGATCGAGGCGCAAGTGGCCCGGCTCCGCCAGGCCGCCGAGACCGCCATCACCAAACTAACCCGCGAGGAGCCTGCGCAGTGAGCGTATTGGGACAAGTGGCCGACGCTATCGGCGGGGTGAAGACCGCTGTCGCCACGGGTTCGGTGACACGCTCGGTGGGTCTCCTTCTGGAGTCCGCGGGTCCCCCGGCCAGACTCGGGGAGAAGTGCCTGATCCACCCGGACGGGAGTCAGGCGCCCATCGCGTGCGAAGTCGTGGGATTCACTGAACAGCGCCTGCTGCTCATGCCCTTCGAGGATGTCCAGAATGTCGGTTCGGGAAGCCGCGTGGAGGCGACGGGCGACCCGGTCACGGTGCCTGTCGGCCCGGGACTTCTCGGCCGCGTCGTGGACGGGCTGGGCGCTCCCATCGACGGCCTGGGGTCCATTGAGGTCGAGGATGAATGCCCGGTCGATCGGGATCCGCCGCCGGCCATGGCGCGCCGCGGCATCACTCAGGTCCTGCCTCTTGGCGTCCGCGCAATCGACGGGCTGCTCACCTGTGGCGTCGGCCAGCGGATCGGCATCTTCGCCGGGCCCGGTGTCGGCAAGAGCACCCTTCTCGGGATGATCGCCCGGCATGCTCAGGCGGACGTGAATGTGATCGCGCTGATCGGCGAGCGGGGCCGCGAGGTCGGGGAGTTCATTCAGGGAGACCTCGGCCCCGAAGGGCTGGCCAGGTCCGTGGTTGTCGTGGCCACGAGCGATCAGCCCCCAGTGCTGCGGATGCGCGGCGCGCAGGTGGCGACATCGATCGCCGAGTACTTCCGCGACGCGGGTTGCAGCGTGCTGTTCATGATGGACTCGATCACCCGGTTCGCCTGGGCCCAACGCGAGATCGGGCTTGCCACCGGCGAGCCGCCCACCCGGAACGGCTACACGCCATCGGTATTCGCCGCACTGCCACGGCTCCTGGAGCGCGCGGGGAACTCCGAGAAGGGCAGCATCACCTCCCTGTGCACCGTTCTCGTCGAGGGCGGCGATATGAACGAGCCGGTGGCGAGCGCCGCCCGCGCCACTCTCGATGGTCACATCGTTTTGTCTCCGCGCTTGGCCGCCATGGGCCACTACCCGGCCATCGACGTGATGGAAAGCGTCAGCCGGTGCATGTCCCACATCGCTACGCCCCAGCACGTGACACTCGCGCAGGAACTGCGCGCGTCAATCGCCTCCTACCGCGAATCCGAGGACTTGATCAACCTTGGCGCGTACGTGCACGGAAGTAGTCCGCGCGTCGACCGCGCCATCGTGCTGAAAGAACCCATCGACGTGCTCCTGCGCCAAGCCCCCGGTGAGGCCACCCGCTTCGAGGACACAGTCGCCGCCCTTGATGAGATACTCAGCGTGCCTCAACCCACCCCCGGCAAGACTTTGGCACAGGATTTGCAGACGGGGTAGGTGAGTACGCACAGATCAGGCAGACGTCGGCCTGACGAGCAGGCCGACAGGCCCCAGCGACCATGGCACGGTTTCGATTTGCACTCGACAGTCTTCTCAAACTACGCGAGCGCCGGGAGGAAGCAGCCCGGCAGGAGCTGGCGGACAATCAGCGCAAGGCGCTGCAGGCTCAGGCACAGGTCGACGCTCTTGACGAGGAACGCGCGGCCGTCGCGGGATCGGTCAGTCGGCCCGGCAGCCCGCCACCTGTGAGGGCCCTGCAGACTGGTTATGCGCGATACCACCTCCTCGGGGAGCGCCGCATCCAGGCCCACGAGGAGCTTCAGGCCGCCGCCCAGGCCCACGAGCAGTCGCGCGAGGCGGCAGTGACGGCCCAGAGAGAGTTGAAGACGATCCAGCGGCTACACGACGAAGCCCTCCGACGACATCTCGAGTACACGCGTCGCCGAGAAGACCAGGAACTGGACGAAACAGCGAGCGTCCGCGCCGCGCGCAAGGGTATCGAGAGCAGGCCGTAGCCGGGGAGTGATGATCAACGATGATTCGCGGCTTGGACGGCGTTCTGGCACGAATCGAGCAGTTGCAGACATACCTTGACTCAGGGCAGAGGGGCGACTTGCCGGCCGCGGGGGTGCCAGCGTCTTTCAGCGCTGTGTTGTCCGAGACCGTCCGGGGGGACGGCCCGGCGGCTCCGGCGTCCGGGAAGCCCTTCGCACAACTCATCCAGCAGGCGGCGGCGCGCTATGGCGTGGACCCACGGCTCGTGACCGAGGTCATCTCAGCGGAATCGGACTTCAATCCGCGGAGCGTTTCGCGAGCGGGCGCGAGGGGCCTCATGCAGCTCATGCCCGAGAACTGCCGGGAGTACAACGTCGCCGACCCCTTCGACCCCGCCCAGAACATCGATGGTGGGGTCCGGCACCTGAAAGACATGCTAAACCAGTTCGGGCGACTTGATCTAGCCCTCGCTGCCTACAACGCCGGCCCGGGAGCCGTGCGGAGGTATGGCGGCATCCCGCCGTATCGCGAAACGCAAGCGTACGTCAGCAGGATTCAGGAGAGGCTTGGGCAGTGACGCAGATGCAGTGGCTTCCGACAGCAAACGCTTCCGCCGACGCGAGTGCATTCCTCCCCCTGGCGGGGCACGCGCCGGGCAAGGGCTCCGGTGCGGCTGCGCTCTTCGGTGCGTGGCTCGACTCTGAGTTGAGCAACGCGCCGCAACAGGACGGCCAGATGCCGGGCGACATAGGGACAGCGATGCCGGTGCTCCTGGCTGATCCCTCCCTGCTGCCTAGTGTCACGATGCCGGCGCCCACAAAGGCCGCGGCGGGTCCGGCAGTCGAGCCCGGCCTGATTGCGCGACCACAGATGACCGCCGGGCCGGCGACGCTTCCCGAAGGCTCCTTCCCGCGGACGGCCCCCATTCATAAGGATCTCATTGCGGCGCCTAACGGGCTTCCAGAAGGCTTGATCGCGCGACCCACTCTTGTTCCAGAGGCCCTCGCGCCCACGCCCACCACCACGCTCGAGGCCGTCGCCATGGCGCCCGACGCGATGCAGGAATCCGGCGGGCCAAGTGTCCGACCCCGGGTGGGAGCGCGGGTCCTTCCAGGGGCGCAAGAGATGCCGACGCGGGCGCTGACTGCGGGGACGCGCCCGGTGTCGCAGATGGCATCCGCCACCGCGGACGTGACGCCCCCGACCGATACCGTTGAGTCGGCAGCCGACGCCGTGATGTCGCGGGTCCCGAATGTACCACCGAATGCCCGCGCGCCGCGGATCACCAGTGCGATGCCTGTCCGGCAGAACCCAGAGACCCGGCCGTTCCTGGGACCCCGGCAGGCCCCACGCGAAGCCGAAGTCACCCAGGCGAACGCCATCACGGTCCCGGTGACGACTCAAAACACCCCAGCGTCGCCCGCTGTGGCGGAATCCGTGCCACCCGAGGCAGCACACCTGCCTCCCGCGATCCAGACCACGCAGATAGCCCCCGTTTCGCCGGCGCCCGGTGGCGCAAGTCGCGAGACGCGGGTGGTCCCCGATGCCGGACCCAGTGACCGGATCGCGTTGCCGGCGCCGGATGGTCGCCCCGTCGCGCCGCCGTCGGCGCGCGGCGCGGTCGAGACGCCGATGCCTTCGGTCACGCCGATACCTAACGCGATTCCCGAGCCGACAGCCACGCGCCCGGCCGTCGCGGCAGTTCCTCTCAACCATGTCACGCCAAGAGAGGGGCTCGCGACTCCGCCGGCCGTCGCCGCCGTGTCCGAAACGGAGCCAGCGGTCGCCGGAAGGCCGATTCCCCAGGGAACGCCGGTGTCGCCCGAGGCGCCTACAATGGCGGCGGCAGCGACCCCGGCGAGACCAGGCGACCCGATCCCGGTCACCGAGAACCTAGAAGAGCCACGGATCGTGAGGGTGGCGTCGACCGCTGTGCGGGAGCATTCAGGATCGCCACTGGCCACACCAGTAGCGCCCGGTCGACAGGTCCGAATGCCCACGCCGACGGCGCCCGGTCGACAGGCTCAAGTGCCTGTTGAGGGCGCGCCCGTGAACGCAGCCACTCCAGCGGTCCTACCGAACACCGGCCGGCACTTCCTGTCCGTGACCGGCCTCGTCGCTCCCGCAGTGGCTCCAATCGGCCCCGCTCTCGCGATGTCGACGGCCGCCTCCGCAACGGTTCCTGTGGTATCGTCCGCCGCGGACGCCGAGACTGTTTTCGCGTCTGTGACGTTGGGCGATCCACACCTGCGCCGTGCGAGTAGCCCCCAATCACGTGCACATCAGACGAGCCCAGGTGGCGTTTCCGCGGCGGATAGCGCGACTGACCCGGCAAGCGATACGCCTGGACTGCGAGGGGAACTGAGCGGCGCGGGCACGATCGAGCCGACCCGGACCAGCCCGGACGCGACACCCATCAGCGCCACTGCTCGAGCGCGGCACATTGTCAATCGGGTATCGCGCGGGGTCTCTGCAGGTCAGGAGACCCTTGATCTCGCGGTCGACTGGGATGACATCGGCGTGACGCGGGTCGTCGTGCGAATGGGCGAGCACCGGGCCCAGGTGGAGGTCTCGTGTGTGTCCGTGGACGCCGCAAACAGCGTCCGCGAATTGGTCCCCGCAATCCGGCAACAGCTTGAGGCGCAGGGGCTGGAGCTAGGCGACTTCTCGGCCTGGCACGAGACTGACCACGGTCAAGGCACGCAGACGGCGGATCGCTGGGCGGATCAGCGCACCTATGGATTAGGCCCGGAACCGAGACCGGCGACCGGGTCGCCCCGGACACATCGGCAAGCACGGCCAGCACGCGACGCCGACAACTGGTCGGGGACGTTGAACGTCCTGGCGTGAGTGCGCCCGTAACACGACGCGCACGCGAGGACGCCCAAGGGAGATGACCCTCACATGATCTCATCAGTGAACGCAACGACCTCGACGACCCCGCAAAGCAGTCCGGGGGCCTCTTACGAGATCTCGTCTGAGACGTTCATGAAGCTGCTCACGGCACAACTCCAGAATCAGGACCCTCTGGAGCCGATGACCAACCAGGAGATGCTCACGCAGATCGCACAGTTGAGCACTGTGGCCCAGATGACGGAGCTGAACCAGCTCCTCGAGAACCAGACGACCCACGATGTGACCGACGTCTCCGGGCTGATCGGGCGGCGGATCGAGTGGTATGACGAGGAGGCGTCCGAGATGGCGTCCGGACTCGTGACCAAGGTGCAGCTCGGACCTGACGGCTGGAACGCGCGCGTCGGCGATCAAGCCGTGAGCATCGACGCGATCGTGTCGGCTCAATGAGCCGGCGTTGTGCCTCCGATACCTGCAACCGAATCACTCATCAACGCACGCAGGGGGCCTGACAGGTGCTCTCTCAACGGTCGGCCCTTTCTGGAGCCGCGAGACCTACAGTGGCCCTCACGAACGGCCTCCACGCAGGCCGATCGCCCCACGAAGTCGTCGCTCTCATGTGTTGGCTACAAGCGTGAGCCGGCACGGAAATTGCACAGGGCCTGTCGGCACATTCCCCAGACACGTGAAGGAGTGTTGATCAGTGAACAGAGCCATGTATTCGGGCTTGTCCGGGACAAGCGCGCATCAGGTGAAGATGGACGTGGCCGCCAACAACCTGGCGAACGTGAGCACCGTGGGCTTCAAGGCCTCGACGGTCTCGTTCCAGGACGCCTACTACCAGACACTGCGCGCGAGCAGGCCCGCGGGCAATGGTGTCAGCGGGACCTCGGGCATCGAGGTAGGGACAGGGGTCCGCGTCGGCGCGGTCGCCACTCTCAGCTCGCAGGGCACCATCCAGTCCAGCGGCCAGAATCTCGACGCGGCGATCGACGGGAACGGCATGTTCGTCGTCGCGACGCCCTCCGGACTCATGTATACCCGCGAGGGCATCTGCCAGATGGATGCCCAGAACAAGCTCGTGATGGCGTCCACCGGGTACGCGATGCAAGGATGGCTGGGCGCGGCTGGAACCGTCAACACAACGGGGGCCGCGGGTGACCTCATCTTCGCGCTGGGAACCATGCGAAGCCCGCGCATCACCTCGAGCGTGAAGCTACAGGGAAACCTCGATGCCGGCCGGGCCGTGGGAGACACCTACGCGTCCTCGATCAGCGTGTTCGACTCCCTGGGCGCCGCCCACGATCTCGAGTTCGTCTTCGCGAAGACAGGTAGCGGCACGTGGGATGTGACGGCCACGTGCGAGGGCACGAGCACGACGAACAACCTTGTCTTCGACGCGAACGGCGCACTCACCGCCGGAGGCGCTGTGAATCTGACCGCCCCGATGCCTGGGGGGGCCGCCAACCTGACCCTCGCCATCGATCTCGCGCAAACAACCCAGTACGCGGGTGCCTCCGACGCGATGCCGACGGGACAGGACGGCTTCGGAGCAGCGACGCTGTTTGGGGTCGCTATCACAGACGGGGGCGTCGTGATGGGCAACTACTCCGACGGCCGGGCGGCAGCGCTGGGCCAGTTGGCCCTCGCCACTTTCGCCAACATGGACGGTCTGGAGCAGACCGGAAGCAATCTGTACATGTCCGGGCCCGCTTCCGGTCTTCCGCAGTTGGGGCCGGCGGAAACAGGCGGCCGAGGACAGGTCGTTGGCCAGTCGGTGGAGATGTCCAACGCCGACCTCACAGACTCGTTCCTGGAGATGCTGGTCACGCAACGGGCCTACCAAGCGAACTCCCGCGTGATATCCACAGCCGACAGCCTGCTCGAGGAGACCCTCCGCCTCGCACGGTAATGCCAGGCGACTTGCCGGCGGCAATGTAACTGGACGCACGACTGGTGCCGAGGGCAGCAGGAGACTCCGAGCTCCGGCACCAGAATTGCAGCGATGGAGACCGACATGATCAGAATCACGCGCCTCAATGGATCGAGTCTGGTCATCAACGCCTTGCTGATCGAGCGGATTGAGACCACCCCAGACACGGTCATCAGGCTCACCACGGGGAATCAATACGTGGTGAGGGAGAGCTCCGACGAAATCCAGTCACGGGCGGTCGCCTTCCTGCGGAGTCTTCGAGGCAACTCGAACTCCGCACCCTTCGCTCAGATCAGCCGCGTCATCAGGTAGTGATCGCCGTTGGACACAGCAACACTACTCGGACTCGTTATCGCACTGGGCGCATTGGGCGTGGCCAACCACTTGGAGGGCGGCACCCTGGGCATGCTCGTCAGCCCGTCTGCAGCCCTTATCGTGTTCGGTGGCAGTCTCGGCGCTGCTATCGTCATGCAGCCGCTGCGGCAGACACTGGTCGTGCCTCTGGTAATCCGGAATGCGCTATTCTCCGGGGGCGTCAAGCCTCTGCAGACGATTCAGGTTCTCGGTCGCCTCGCACGCGTCGCCCGCCGCGAAGGTGTCCTGGCTCTCGAGAGTGAGTTGGGGCAGATTGAGGACGCGTCCATCCGCCGCGGGCTACAGCTCGTGGTAGACGGTACCGACCCGGAGGTCACTCAGAACATCCTGGAGATCGAGATCGATGCCCTGGCGGAGCGCCATGCCAGCGCGGCCAAGTTCTTCACAGCGATGGGCGGATTGACACCGACGCTCGGCGTCACAGGAACCGTCATGGGCCTCGTGAATATGCTGCGCAATCTCAGTGACCCCGGCACCATGGGACCGGCCATCGCCACAGCCTTCCTCGCCACTCTGTACGGCGTCGCATCGGCGAATCTCATCTTCCTGCCCATCGCCGAGAAGCTCAAGATGCGCAGCCAGGAAGAGCAGCATGTGCGCCGTATGGTCTCCGCCGGGATCGAGGGCCTCCAGGCAGGCGACAGCCCGATCATCCTGGTCGAGCGCCTGAAGGCTTTCTTGTCCCCCAGGGAACGCGAGGCGGCCGAGCAGGAACAAGAGGATAACGCTCAAGGCGGGGATGTCCGTGAGCCAGTCGCGGAAGAAGCGTAGGAGCCACGAAGAGCACGGAGACGACGAGCGCTGGCTGATCACCTACTCAGACATGATCACCCTCCTGATGGCATTCTTCATCATGCTCTACGCGATGTCGATCGTGAACCTGGGCAAGTTCAATGAGCTGGCCGTGTCGGTTCGGTCGGGCTTCGGCGGCGACGTCACAGGACTCATCTCACCCTCGGTGGGCTTCGGCGCAGAGAAGGGTGACGTCCCGATACAGCTCCCCGTGAACGCCTTCGATGTCATGTCGGCTGTCGCGAAGTCCGTGCGGTCGAAGCTGCCGTCGTCCGAACAAGACAACATACAGTTCCTCTCTCAGGAAGGCATAGTGAAAGTACGGATCAAGGCAGACGGAGTGCTATTCGCGCGGGGATCGGCGGCGCTGACCCCGCAGGCAGGGCACACTCTCAAGGCAATCGCGGAGGCGGTGCAGGGCTTGCCCTACCACTTGCGCGTCGAGGGGCACACATGCAGTCTGCCGATCCGTACGGCACGGTTCAACAACAACTGGGAGCTTTCGGCACAGCGCGCCGTGAACGTGGTCCTGTACTTTGTCGAGACATTGGGCTTCTCACCCACATCACTCAGTGCGGCCGGCTACGCCGACACGTCCCCGGTGGCCGCGGGCGACACGGAGGCAAGCCGAGTCCGTAACCGGCGGATCGACATCGTCCTGGTTCGCCCAAGCGGCGGCGCGAGCGCGCCGGCGCCCCTGCGAGCCGACGTGCGCCCCGCCCCGCCGAGGGTCGCGCCGCCGAAAGTACGGCTCGTACCCAAGACGATCCAGGACATCGAATCTGCCCACAGCATGGCGGTGGCACAATGATGACGACGCGTAGGATACGACACAACCGCTCAGGCCGCGGCAAGATCAGGCTCCTGCTGCTACTTGTCGCCGCGCTGTTGATCGGAGCCGGCGTGAGCTGGGGGATCTTAGGTCGTCAGACAGCCGACGTAGCAGGGAAACACAGCAAGTCCCGCAAGGATGCCAGGGAAAGGGCCAAGCAGAAGCCCAAGGAGGACCTCGTTTTCATAGACATGGGCTCATTCCTCGTGAATCTCGTCTCCCCGGGAGAACTTCACTATCTGCAGGTAACGGTCACGATCGGCTTCACCGGAATAGAGAAGCCGGAGAGCAAGGGTGGGCACGGCGAGGCAGCGGCCGAGCCGGAACTGCCCCCTGCCGCGGACGCACAGATCCGCGACACGATCGTGGAGGTGCTCTCACAGCAATCCTTCGACGCCGTCCGTACGGATGCGTCACGTGCGAAGCTGAAAACACAACTCCAGAAACGCCTGGCGAGACTGCCGATCAAGTGCAAGGCCCGGCAGGTGCTGTTCACGTCGTTTCTCATGCAGTAGCCGGGGACTCGCCACGTGGCACGTTCAGGGAGGAAAAGGCATCGTGACAAGCACTGAGACGTCCCAACCCAGCCCGGAGCCCGACCCGACCGCAACCGGACCCGTTACAGCGCAGACCACCGAGCAGGACGACGGGGCAACAGGCGCCGTCGCTCCAGCCCCGGAGGACGGCGCACCGTCACCTGTCGTGCCCGCCGAGCTGCCGGGACCCGAGGAGGCCGAGGATACGCCCGACGAGACCGCCACGTCCCTGGCCATGATGCTCGACCTGCCCCTTGATGTGACCGTGGAGCTGGGCCGGACGAGGATGCAACTTGGTGAAGCCCTCGCCCTGCAGTCGGGGTCTATCGTCGAGCTCGATCGGCTTCCCGGCGAGCCACTGGATATGCATGTCAACGACAGGTTGGTTGCCAGAGGAGAAGTGGTCGTGGTCAACGACGTGCTGGCCCTGCGCATCACCGAGATCATCGGCCAGGAAACGGCAAGCAATGCCTGATCACAGCGTCCCTTCGGGAATCACCCGGAGGCGTTCGGAGGCAACATGACCGTGGCTTTCAGAACAAGGCAGGCAGCGCACGCTCTACCCGTTGTAGGTGGTCTGATCGCACTGCTGGTCAGTGCGGCAACGGAGGCCGCCGTGGCTCAGGAAACGCAAGCCGACGCCCTCGCCGGCGAGATCATATGTGGCGAAGTGTCGTCGGCAACGAGTCCGGATGTCCCCCCGGTGGCACCCAGCGACATCACCGCAAGCGGACCCGTGCGACTCTCAGTTCTCGATGTTCTGGCGAAGCTGGCGGCGTTGGTACTGGCGGTGTACGGCATCGCGTGGGGGATCAAGGCCCTTCAGAGCCGTGGCCTACCCTTCACGCTTAGAGGGCCTGGGGCGGAGACTGAACGCCTGCGGGATTGCGCGCGCTTGCCGCTGAATCGTGGCGCGACCTTGCACGTCATCTCTGTTGATGACCGGGCCGTCCTCCTGTCGACCAACGCGAGCGGAGACGTAGCGCTTCTGCTGGATCTGAACTCCACCCCCCCCCTCGAGACTGGCCCCGAGACCCCGGAGCCCTCGGGGCACCGCGACCTGTTCGGTGCGACCCAGACGGAATCTCGACTCGCCGCGGACCTGCGTCAAGACAGCGACTGGGAGACCAGGCGGGACACGCTCATCCGGGCTCTGGCTCAGCAAGACGGGTAGATCTTCGCTCGAACCCGTTCAGTGCAGCAACGCGACACCTGCATCTCACACAGCACCGTATCGGCGCGAGGCCCATGCAACTTAAGCCGGCCTTCATCTCTCGACTCCTGCTATCCGTGGCCGCGCTGAGCATCCTCTGCGTGGCCGTCCATGCACAGGGCCCCGTGGCTCCGACGCCGCCCACGCCCCCAGGGGACTGGTTCAAGGACGAGGCCCCACAGGAGCTCGCCCTGACACTCCGCCTCGTGTTCAGCCTGGCGGCCCTGTCGCTCTTGCCGACCGCCCTCATCACGATGACCTCGTTCATGCGAATCATCATCGTGCTCAGCTTCCTGCGTAGCGCTCTGGGCACTCAGCAGACGCCGCCGAACACGGTCCTGGTGGGGCTCGCGCTGTTCCTTACCCTCTTCGTGATGCAGCCCGTCTGGGAACAGATCGACGAGCGCGCCGTGAAGCCATATCTCGCGGGCTCGATGCAGTACTCACAGGCCATCGAGGAGGGCACGAAGCCCTTGCGGACATTCATGCTCAAGCAAACGCGGGACCGGGACCTGCTCCTGTTCATCCGGATGGGGCATCTGCCCAAGCCCCGGGGGCCGCAGGACGTCCCCATGCGTGCGCTGCTCCCGGGGTTCGCGATCAGTGAGCTCAAGTCGGCCTTCCAGCTCGGGTTCGTGATCTACATCCCATTCATGGTGCTGGACCTGGTGGTGGCAAGCTCCCTCATGTCGATGGGCATGATGATGCTGCCGCCCGTCACCATCTCACTGCCCCTCAAGATCCTGTTGTTCGTCATGATCGACGGCTGGCACCTGATCGCGCGCTCCCTGGTGCTGAGCTTCAGTTGACCATCACTCGAAACACGTTCATCCGCTGCCCGGGGCGGGCCGGAGACACGCAATGACCGACGCGATGGTGCTGCAACTGGTCAATCAGATGCTGGTAATGGGCCTGAAGCTCTCGGGGCCGGTTCTCGTCACGGCCCTCGTGGTCGGCGTAGCGATCAGCATCCTGCAGGCGGCGACGCAGGTCCAGGAGATGACCCTCACGTTTGTGCCGAAGATGATCGCGGTCGGCCTTGTCGTGGCGCTGCTGGGACCGTGGATGATCCACGTCCTCGTGAACTGGAGCGCGGGCCTGCTCGGACATCTTGAGGTCTACGCGCGGTGATACATCTCGCGACCGATCTGACGGCGACGCTCCTGGCAACGATCCTCCCCGCCGCCCGAGCCTTGGGAATCGTGGTCTTCCTTCCAGGCCTTGGGGGCGCGAACGTCCCCCCGCAGGTGCGGCTACTCATCGCCGGCGGCATCGCGGTACTGGCCGGGGGCTGTGTGGACGCCCGCTCATCAATGCCTCAGGAAGCCGGGATGCTCGCCCCGACGCTATTCACCGAGATTGCCTTCGGGCTCATCGTGGGCTGGTCGGTTCTCGTGTTTCTCGAGAGCGTCCGCTGGGCCGGTGAGATCCTCGATATGCAGATCGGCCTGCGAATGGGCCAGTTCCTCGATCCCGTCAGTCAGCAGGGCAGTTCGCTGCTCGGACAGGTGTACTACATGACGGCGCTCACCTGCTTCTTCGTGCTGGACGGGCACCACTGGGTTCTGGCGGCACTTGGGCGCAGTTTCGAGCGCGTGCCGATCGGCGCGGTCTGTCTGAAAGCGTCCATGGTCCCGCTGATGCTGGACACCGCCAC
>JALGSS010000434.1 GCA_029821745.1 Candidatus Zipacnadia bacterium | reverse complement strand
TGTAGGGCCCGGGTTCATCCCCCGCCGCCGTTGTGCTTGCGGACTTTCCAAGATGCTCGGGGGAACTTCCCGCGCGTGCCTGGTGTCCTTACGAGTGGAATTCGCGAACTCCACTGATGCACAATCTTCATTGACAGTCCGGGCTGCTCGCCGTACCCTCAACATATACCGCGAAGCCTGCAAGGGGGGTCTTGCCGTGCAGCGTGTCCTGCTCCTCGCCTTGAGTGGTCTCCTGATCTTCGCCGGCTTCACCGTGCCGGCGGAGGCGCAAGCCCTGCAGTGGGAGACGGAGGTCGGTGTCGGGGGCGTCTACAAGCGCGGCGCCTGGGCACCCGTGTGCGTGGACCTCACCAACCGCGGCCCCTCAACGACCGCCGAACTAACCATCCCGATCCCCGTGCTGCGTCAGTATGGCGAATCCCGACGGGTCACCAGGTACACCATTCAAGCCGAAATGCCTCAGAACTCCGTGAAACGGCAGTTCCTCTACGTACCCTCCGGGACTCTCGACAAGATCCTGCTGAAGCAACGGGGGACGCGAGCGATCAAGCGCGATTTAGAGACGCTCAACGAAGTCTCCGAACAGGACCTGCTGCTGCACGTCGTCGGGGGCGACGGAGCGCTTCTGAAGTTCCTCACCGGCACCCCGAAGCAAATGGGCATCGGGGGGCCCCAGTGGGCCGCCCCTTTGCCGCCGTCCCCGGGGAGA
Source organism: Candidatus Zipacnadia bacterium (assembly GCA_029821745.1). Lineage (GTDB taxonomy): Bacteria > Armatimonadota > Zipacnadia > Zipacnadales > JABUFB01 > JALGSS01. Next base: position 3,990 of record JALGSS010000434.1, on the reverse strand, counting down.
TCAGGGCCAGTCTCCGAGGGTGAATTGACGGTTGCGCACACTCCCTGGCACCGGATGCCGGACGCGTGGCTCGGCTGGGACTCCAGCGACGCGGTGATCCTGGGCAATGGCGCGCTGGCCGAGGCCCGCGAGGCGGCGGTCGCGGCACTGATCGATTGGCTCAGGATCGGAGGCACGGTGTTCGTGCCCGGAGGCGCACGCGCGCCTTTGGTTGCGTCAAGCCCGTTGGGCCGCTACCTGCCCATCCAGGTGTCAGGCACGCGCACGGTCCCAAACCTGCAGGAACTCACCCACTGGATCGGCAAGCCGATCACTGAGCAGCCCTGCCTGATCGCGGCGGGGAATGCCACGCGCGACGCCACGGTGCTGTGCGGCACCCGCGAGGAGCCCCTGGTCGCGCTGCGCCGCGTGGGCGCCGGACATATTGTGATGACCGGCTTCGACTATGCCGCGCAGCCGGTCAAGCAATGGGAAGGCCAGGCGGGGATGTGGACGCGGATGCTCGCGGCGGCCCCATGTCGCACGGCCCTCACAACGGTGCAGACCGATACTGCGTCAAGGCGATACGGGTACTCGGAGGCCGGGGCCACGGTGGCCGCGTACGTCCCCGAGGCCCGGCTGCCCTCGATCTGGCTCATGGTGGGCTTTCTCATCGCCTACATCGTGGCCCTCGTTCCCGTGAACTACATCGTGCTCAACAAATTCGACCGTCGCGAGCTGGCCTGGCTCACCACGCCCCTCATCGTCCTGGTTTTCACGCTCGCCGCCTACGGGACGGGCTACAGCATCCGCGGCGGCAAAGTCGTCTTGAACCGTCTCAGCGTCATCGAGGTGATGGCGGGTTCTGACGTGGCGAGGGGCCGGGGCTACGTTGGCCTGTTCTCCCCTGCACGCCGCCTATACGACCTGGACCTGGGGGATGGCGTCGTGGGAGCGCGGGACTGTGACGACAGCGACATGCCGGGTAATGTCACCGTCCTCGGTGGCCCCGAACCCAAGATATCGAAGATCGGCATGAATATGTGGACGACGCGCACTTTCTCCGTCGAGTTCACCGCTTCTATCGGCAAGGGCCTGGACGGAACGGTCGAATACGATGGGAAGGAACTCAGCGCGAAGGTGACCAACAACACCGGTCTTCCCCTGACGCGGTGTTTCCTGCGCGGCGGCTCAGGACAAAGCAAGGAGAGAGCCTTGAAGCCCGGCGAGACGGGCAGCTTCACGTGTACGCCCATGACCACGGCAGTGACGCGCCCCGGCGCCACCTGGTCTCCGGGCGGCTCGCAACCGACACTCTCCGACATGGCGGTGGACCGCGTCATCTTCGGCCAGTCCTCGTACCGCCCATACTACGGTGGCCCTCCCGCGACGACAACGCCAAGCCGTTGGCCCTCCCTGGTAGCGGTGTGTGAGGAGCCGCTGTTGCCCGTGAAGCTCCGGAAGGGGAGGCCACGCATTGTCGACTGCAATCTGCTGGTGGCCCGGTTCCCCGTGCTGCTCAAACGGGGTGCGCGCATGGCGGTGCCACAGTACCTGATCTCCCGTGCCATCATCGAGTCCGAGGGCGATGTCACCACCGGCGACGCCAGGTCCCTTGGATTCGGTGGGTCCGGGCGCAGCAGCTCGCAGGAGGCCATCAAGATCGCCGATGGCAGCGCCGTGCTGCAGTGGCGCGTGCCGCTTCATGCCGCCGGCGGTAAGGCGTCCGACATCAACATCCGGTATCAACTCAAGGCGACGGACCCCGGAGGCTCGGTGATGGTACCCACGCCGCAGCCCGTTCCCGCGGACCCCAGCGAGGCGTGCCTATACAACGTCGCCCAGGGGCAATGGGTACCGGTCGGACCGACCGCTCTCACGCTCTCCGGAGCGATTGAGCATCGCCGAATCCATCCTCCGGCGCCCTGGGAGTTCATGAGCAGGGACGGACAGATTCTCCTCAAGCTCACGGCGCCCGAGGGCACAGAGGCCACCTTTTCCGGCCTTGAATGCAAGCTGGAACTGAAGACCTATTAGAGGAGGGCCGCGATGATACAGGTCCAGAATCTCACCAAGAGGTTCGGAACACTCACCGCCGTCGATGGCCTCTCATTCACCGTCGAGCGGGGGGACGCGCTCGGGTTCATCGGGCCCAACGGCGCTGGGAAGACGACGACGATCCGGATGCTGGCGACCTTGCTAAAGCCGTCCTCGGGCACCGCCAAGATCGACGGTCACGATATCAACAGAGAGCAGGAGGCGGTCCGCGCCTGCGTCGGCTACATGCCGGATTTCTTCGGCGTGTACGATGACATGAAAGTCACCGAGTACCTGGACTTCTTCGCGGCGGCATACCGTGTGCCTCCCGGGGAGCGCCCACGGCTCATCGGCGATGTCCTCGAATTGACGGACCTCACAGGCAAGAGGGACGCCTACGTGGACTCCCTGTCTCGCGGCATGAAGCAGCGGCTATGCCTGGCCAAGACCCTCGTGCACGACCCGGACGTGCTGCTGCTGGACGAGCCGGCCTCCGGCCTGGATCCCCGGGCCCGGATCGAGATCCGCGCGTTACTCAAGGAACTCTGCGCGATGGATAAGACGATTCTCATCTCCTCGCACATTCTCACGGAGCTCGCGGACCTGTGCAACAAGGTGGTTATCATTGAGCACGGCAAGCTCGTATACGCCGGCTCGGCCCAGGATGTGGGTAAGGAACTGGAGGGCGGACGGCGACTCGTGGTCCAGGTGGCCGAACGGGCCGAGGAGGCCTGCCAGGTGCTGGAGACCTGCGAGAACGTGGTCTCAGCGCAGATCGTGGGCGAGGAAATCCATGCCGTGTTCACGGGGGAGCCCGAGGCGCAGGGCGAGTTGCTCACGAAGCTGTTGACCAGCGGGTTCAACGTCCAGTCCTTCAGCGAACAGGAAGTGAACCTCGAGGAAGTCTACATGCGGCTCACCAAGGGAATTGTCTCGTGATCCGGCGGCCCTATGCTGTGGATGAGGCCCAGTTCAGCAGCCTGCTACGGCCGGGAGGAGCGATCCTGTGACCCTAACGAACATCGGCTGGGCAATCATGCAGAAGTTCGGCTTCAACGTCTGCGTGACGATACACGAGTTGCGTCTCCGGATGCGGGGGGCTCGTCCCTTCTGGCTGATGCTGGGCTATACCCTCCTGGCTGCCTCTGCTGTCCTGTTCACTTACCTGATCATGTCCGAGCCGCAGCAGTGGAAGATCTACGGCAGCGGCCCCGACAGCGCCGAGATCGGGAGGACCAGCTTCACAGTTCTGTCGTACGTGCAGCTCTCGCTGATCGTGCTGATCCTGCCGGCGCTGTCGGCCGGGGCCATCGCGATGGAGCGAGAGAAGCGCACGCTGGAGCTGCTGCGAGCTACGTTGCTGGGGGCGTTCGACATTGTCAGCGGCAAGATGCTCGTGGTCATCGCCTTCACCATCGTCCTGCTGATAAGCACCCTCCCGGTGGCGTCCTGGAGCATCCTGCTTGGAGGCGTCGAGCCCCGTGAGGTCGGGTTCATCTACTCCTACCTGCTTTCCGTCGGGGCACTCATCGCGTCGATCGGGTTCCTGATGTCGGTGCTCCTGAAGCGTTCCCTGGGGGCGGTCATCGCGACCTACGTAGCGCTCTTCGTGCTCCTGGGCGTCATCCCCGGTGTGTGGTTCTCGATTATCGAGGTGTTCAACATCGCTCGCTACACCGGCGGCAGTGGCCCGCCTACGATCAGCATAGCGAGCGCCGCCGTGTTCACCGTGGCCGCGATCGGGCTGGCGTCATGGCTCCTGTTTCTGGTCGTCCGCTGGTTCCTCTCGAAGCTCTCCGCATGGGGCCGGGGCAAAGGTGGCCTCGTGCTGGCAATCGTGCTGGCCCTGGGCCTGTTTGGTCTCGCCAACTGGCAGGTGACTTCCCCGCTTGCCACGCTTTTCTCGGGGATGGAAGCGCACGCGCCGCTCGTACTTCATCCCTTCGTTACACTTGCGGCGATCCTGTACTCCGA
>JALGSS010000433.1 GCA_029821745.1 Candidatus Zipacnadia bacterium | reverse complement strand
CTCCCTGGTCGCTTACGGGCTCGCGCGGCTCCGCTGGCGAGGCCGGAACGTGCTCTTCTACATCATCATCGGCACCATGATGCTGCCCTTCCAGGTGACGATGGTGCCGGTGTTCGTGATGTTCGCCAAGCTCGGGTGGGTGGATACGTTCCTACCGCTGATCGTGCCCCACTTCTTCGGCACCGCCTTCTACATCTTCCTGATGCGCCAGTTCTTCATGAACATCCCGCGAGAACTGGGCGAAGCGGCGCGCATCGACGGTTGCACCGAGTGGGACATTTACCGCCGGATTGTCTTGCCCCTGAGTAAGCCTGTCCTCGCGGCCGTCGGCCTGTTTGCGTTCATGGCCGCGTGGAACGACTACCTGGGGCCACTGATCTACCTGGCCGACGAGAGCAAGTACACCCTGTCCCTGGGCCTGGCGAGTTTTTCGAGCCAATATGGGTCGTATCCCGGGATGCTCATGGCGGTCACGACTGTGATGACGGTGCCGATCGTCGCGATCTTCTTCTTCGCCCAACGCACCTTCATCCAGGGCATCACGTTCACCGGGGTGAAAGGCTAACAGACGCACATAGCGAGACGCGGCCGGCCGGGGTGTCCTCGCCCTGGCTGCTGCGTGGCGGCTTGCCGTCGCCGCCCGAAAGGACTACCCGTATTGACACTCCGAACGCCGACGTTGTGGCTTGTACTGCTCCTGTTGGCGGCGGCCTTGCAGGTTTGCTGTCAGGAGCAGACACCGAACCTGGTGGCAAACGGTGGCTTCGAGCAGGTGGGCGAGGACGGGATGCCCGAGAGCTGGGGAACGTGGCTCAAGGAGCTCCCGGAGCCGGGCTGCATTTCCGTTGACGACACCGTGGCCCACTCGGGGGATCGCTCACTGAAGATCTCCCAGGCAGATCCCACCAGCTACAGCATGATGACCCAGCGCGTGGAGTTCGCGCCACAGAAGCAGTACGTGATCACGGCATGGATCAGGGGCGAGGGTATCGACGGTGGTGAGAACAAGGGCTGCGCCCGGCTGTTCGTAGGCCAGGAGGGCAACAACCCTTACCCTTCCACTCCGAGCCCAGCGTTCCGCGACACTCTCGACTGGCGCTTCATCGAGCTTGGGCCCTTTGACGCGAAGGAGCGCACATGGCTCACGTTGATCCCGTATCTGCACAGGGCAACGGGAACCGTGTGGTTCGACGACATCTCCCTGCGCGAGGTAACGCCGGCCGATCTCAGGAGACGGGCACAGAGGAGAGCCCGAGAGATCGCGATGACTGACCTGGACGCGGTGGAACAGGCAGCACGCGAGGCGGGCGCCGACGCGTTGCTCCCGGAGATCACTGGTCTGCGCCGGCGTCTCGAGACCACCGATGACCTGCCCACCAGTCTTCCGAGTCAGACGCCGGTGCCATGGTTCCCACTGCACGAGCAGGTTTTCACGCTGATGGCACGTGTGAACCAGGCCAACTGGGCGGGCGTCGAAGACTGCCCGACAGTGGAGGCGCAGTGGGCGATTCCCTTCGACGACGCGCGCCCCGTGATGGCCTGCAAGCCGGGGGCAGAGGCCCCCTCCGAACTCGTTGAGATGGTGCGGGGTGAGGTGGAGCAGGCTTGCGTGCGACTGACGAATCTCACCACACAGCCGCAGACGGCATCCCTCTCGGTCACGCTACTCAGCGCGCAGAACCAGAGCGCAATTCCGCCGGGGAACCTGACATGGCGGGCGCTTCGGTATGTGGAGCTGCGGCCGACGGCGTTGCTGCCGGACCCGTTGGTTCGCATTGGGACTGGAGCGGGGCCGATCGAGGTGGCGCTTGCCCCGGGCATGACGCGGGACGTCTGGCTCATGATCAGCAGCGACTCTGTCGAGGCAGGGCTGTACGAGGGGCGCCTGTCGGTGACCGCGAACGACGGGAAACGGGATCTGCGACTGTCCGCGCGGGTCTATCCCCTCGACTTCCCGGACCAGGTCCCGATCCACACCTTTGCGTATGCCTATACATTCTGGTCCATCCTGAAAGGGCGGACTCTGGAGTCCAGAGCCGACCTTATCAATCACCGGATCAACACGTACGTGATCCAGCGGTACTTCACCCCATGGCCTCAGTTCGACGACGAGGGCAACTGGCTCGGCCTGAAGTGGGACAAGATGGACGAGCAGATCGCTCTGCATCCTGACGCCAAGTGCTTCCTGCTGATCCCTTCCCTGTATTCCAGCGACGACTCTGGGAGAATGCCGCCGAAAACCGGCCCGGATTACCCGTCTGATGAGTGGAAGGCGTTGGTTGCCCGGTGGGCCCGGGAATTGGCAGAGGGCATGAAGAAGCGCGGATTCGACTATGACCAGTGGGGCGTGTATCTGGTGGATGAGCCCTCGGGTGAGAGGGCCCGGAAGGCGAGGCACGGAGGGGATGCTGTGCGCATGGGCGACCCGAACATTCGCCGGTTCGCGAACCCCTACGGTAGCGCCACCGACGAAGACATGGAGCTCATGGCCCCCGCCGTAGACATCTGGTGCCCAATGCTGAACACCGCAAAGGGAGAGCGTTTGGGGTTCTGCCGCAAGACCGCTCCGGAGGTCTGGATGTACCAGGTGCTGAGCAAGCGCTCCCACCCGTTGGGAGCCTACAGACTCGGGTTCTGGAAGGCGTTCGTGAAGGAACTGGGCGGGTACGGATTCTGGGACTACGCGGACTGTTCAGGCAGCGCATGGGACGCCTATGACAACCCGCGCCACGACTATGGCGTGGTCTACGACGGGGACGAGACCGACCTGACGCCCTCCAGACGCTGGGAAGGCTACCGCGAGGGCGCCGAGGACTTCATGCTGCTTTCAATGCTGGCGGAGCGCCCGGGCTGGGACCGGCAGAAGGTCTCCGAGTTCGCACAGCAGGTCATCGATGCGGGCGACGCAGCGTCAGTCCACGCCGCCCGGCGAAAGATGATCCGGCTGATAGCGGGCGTGGCGGAGTGATTGCTGCAAGGCGGGGCCGCAGCGACGCCGATGGATTAGCACGGCGAGAACCACGTGCCGCAGGCGCGCAGCAGTCAGCATCGCTGATCTCACAGGCGGCATGCCTACCAGAGCCGTGCCACTCAGGGAGGGTCTGACCATGCGCATTTGGGATTGCCACTGTCATCTCCGGGGCGAGGAAACGGGAGCTTACGTCCTGGAGCAGATGGACGCCGCCGGGGTCGAGCGCGTCAACGTGTTCTCGCGGTACCCCGGCCGTGGCAAGGACGCGGATGAACCGGTGACGCAGGCTGATGTACGCGCCACGGTCGACCACGTCGCCGAGGTGCAGAGCGCTGATCCGGCCCGCATCTACGGGCTGGTATTCGCCAATCCCCGAGCGGAGGGAATGGTCGATGAGATCGAGCGGGGCATCGCTGATCTGGGGCTGCGCGGGGTGAAGATGATCCCCGATCACTGGTCGCCCTGCGATGACCTCGTGCTGCCGATCTACGCCAAAATGCAGGAGCTTGGGAAGCCGATCCAGTTCCATTCCGGCATCTTGTATGGCTTCGGCGATAGCTCCCGCTTCTGCCGCCCCGTCCTGTACGAGGCGCTGGTCAACTTCCCCGGGCTGCGCTTCTCGCTGGCCCACATCGGCTGGCCGTGGGTGGATGAGTGCATCGCGACCTTCGGGCGCTTCCGGGCCGCGTCCGGCTACAACACCGCTGAGTGCCAGATGTGGATCGACACCTGCCGGGGCACCCCGGATGCCTGGCGCGAGGAAGCCCTGCGCAAGGCGGTTCCCTTCTGCGGTGTGGAGAGGCTGATGTTCGGGGTGGACGGGACGCCGGGGACGATGGTGGACAGCGCACCGGTTCACGCGCGCAAGGATCTGGACCTGCTGCGCAATGTGATGGGGCTGTCGGAGGAGCAGATCGACACGTTCTTCTTCGGCGCCTGCGAGGCCTTCTGGGGCGAGTAAGGGAACGGCTTCCCCGTGCGGGCGTGGGTCAAGTCATGTCAACAATGCTAAGCGCCCCGGGGATGAACCCGGGGCGTCTGGCGATTCATGGGTGCAGGCTGCTACGGCGCCCGAACCCCTACTCGTAGACCTCCAGCTCCGCCACCGACATCTGCGCGCCCGGCTGATCCGGGCCGTCGGGCTTGATCGCGCAGACGCGCACGTAACGCGCCTCAACCGGGTCGAAGGTCGCCTCGAAGGGTGTGCCGTCGTGGTCCGCCTTCGACGCCACCGTCTGCCAGTTCTCCCCGTCGGCGGACAGGCGGAACTCGAACTGCGTCGCGTAGCCGGGGCCGAAGGTGATCTTCATGCGCCGCACGAGCGCAGCGTCGACGAGGTCCACCTCGTAGGTCCACGGCCATTCGCCTCCGGCCAGGGCCGTTGTATCGAGCTTCCCGTCGACTCCGAGCTTGGGGAAGTGCACACCCCCGTTCACCTGCAGTGCGTGGGTGCCATCGAGGCTTAGGAGTTTCGCCTGCTTGCGGTACGCCTTGTTGCCCGGCGGGATCGGCGGTCGCGTCTTGCCCGTCTGCAGTTCGTGCCGGACTGCCTTCAGCATTTCCACCTGAGAGCGGTCGAGAGTGCCGTCGCGGTACAGCAGCGCATCGATGGAAACCACGCCGCCGCGCTGGTTGACGTCGAACACGTACTCGGCCAGGTCTCGCTTCGTGTACTTGCTGCCCGGCTGGCCCCAGGCGGGGCCGAGGAAGGACAGGATGTGCCATTGC
>JALGSS010000432.1 GCA_029821745.1 Candidatus Zipacnadia bacterium | reverse complement strand
GCGCCGTCGGCAGCTTGATGGCGAGCGCAGGATGGGCCGCCTGGGTCTCCGGCGATACCTGGAAGGCGATCACGGTCTTGTCGCCACAGCGGAAGCCCTGGCTGGACTCTGTCTCCTCGTCGATTGTGAAGGGCAGGGCCGGCTCGATCGCGTACTCATCGAAGGCCGCAAGTGTTCCGCCGCCGAGAACCTGGCTCAGGGCCCGCATCCGCACCCCGTGGGTCGGCGATGGGATATTCCCATCGGGACCGGGACAGGTCAGGCATTTGCTCGCAACTGGGCCCGGGCCCCAGAAGGCATACCAGAAGAGCTTGAACTTATCCGGAAAATCCCAGTTCTGCTTCAACCCCCAGTAGAGGGTGCGACAGTACAGGTTGGGCAGGTACTCCTCGAAGGGGTGCCAGCCGACCTCGGTCTGCCAGACGCCCCGGCACTTGCCCGTCTTCACGTACATCTCGTGGAGGCGGACCATGTCTCCGAAACCGTAGTAGTGGATGTCCAGGATATCGGTCCAGCGCCAGGCCTCGTACTCCTCGAAGAGCTGGGTGAAGGCGTCGATTCCGTCGCTGCACGGCCAGCCGCCGAACACGACCTGACCGCCAAGACGTTTGATGATCTTGGCCGCGGGGACGTAGATGCGCTCGAAGAACTCGCCGTCGGTACGCCCTTTCCAGAATCCGGCTTTCCGCGTCGGTTCATTCCATACCTGGAAGTAGCGCACGTTGAAGGGTGGCTTGACGTACCGGCCGACAACCGTCTCGACGTAGTCCTCCCAGTCAGGGACACTCACCACGGGGCAGTTGGTCTCGGGGTCCACAGGCGCAGCCCAGCCGACGGTGTAGCAGAGGATCGGCAACAGCTCGAACCCGTTCTCGTGGACGCCGAGGATCATCGCGTCGAACTTGTCGAAGTGCCAGTCATCCTGGGCGGGCTCTATCTCGCTCCAGGAGAAGTCCTGACGGCCCCAGCCGACGCTCAGCGTGCGCCACAGCTCTGCGCCGGGAACGTTCACCGCGCCGGCAAAGTCGCGCAGTCTGGGGCCCGATGGGACCCCATCTGACGGGCCGTCGGCAGCGATACATCCGGTGGGTAGTGTGAGGCCAAGGAGAACGGCGACGACGAGGTAGCGCATCGTCTCGCCCCCTGATGGGTAGGTGAGCCCATACGCGCCCGGCATGTGGAAACACCCCGACAAGCCCGGGCTTGTCGAGGTGTTTCGCTATGAGACGCACCGCTACCTGCCGGGGGGACGTCAGGCAGCGGGCGCCTCAAGTTTATAGCCGACCCCAGGCACCGTCAGGATGAGCTCAGGATGCTTCCTGTCGCGTTCGAGCTTCCCGCGCAGTCGGCCGATGTGCACGTCCAATGTCCGGGTCTTGATGCCTTCGGGATACTGCCAGACTTCCCACAGCAACTGCTTGGCTGGAATGACCTCGTCGGGCCGGGAGGCCAGCGCACACAACAGGTCGAATTCCTTCGGAGTGAGGTCGATGCTCTCCTCGCCCCAGAGGACCGTTCGCCGGTCCTTGTGGATCATCAGGGGCGGCACGTGCAACTCGCGCCCGCTCTCCTGTCGTGGATACTCGTGGATGCGCCTGAGGAGAGCCCGGACTCGGGCGACGAGCTCGGCCCGCTGCAGCGGCTTGACGATGTAGTCGTCGGCGCCTACCTCAAGGCCCACGATCCGGTCCACATCGGTGCGGCGGCCCGTAATCATGATAATGGGGACCACGCTTCGCTGGCGCAGTTGCCGGCAGACGTCGATCCCGTCCATGTCCGGCAAGCCCAGGTCGAGCAGGACGAGATCGGGCGACTCTTTGCCGCATACTTCGAGGGCCTCGGCCCCGGTGGTGACGGACCGGGCCTCCAACCCCGCATCGGCAAGAGCGTCGGCAAGAGTGCCGTGCAGATAGTCGTCGTCTTCAACGATCAGCGCAGTCCTTGTCATAGTAGTGATCTTCCCGCGTCGCTGGATCTGAACGGCTGCGCTGCAGGCAGCCGTGTTACCCGTAGCAAGGAGCGTGCCAAATGTCAGGAACCGTTCGTGCCGCGTTCTTCGACGGCCTCAGTCGACTCAAGTTGGACGCTATCGAGATCGGTTCGCCGGCCGAGGGTGAGGTACTGATCGATGTCCGCGCATCGGGTGTCTGCGGCAGCGATCTGCACCAGTTTCTTGGCCGCTGGGACCAACCGCAGTTCGTGCCTGGACACGAAATCTCCGGGGTCGTCACCGCGATTGGTCCCAACGTTTCGAACGTCCAGCCCGGCGACCGTGTCTGCGTCGAGCCGTTCATCTACTGCGGGCGCTGCCGCTACTGCCAAGCCGGTCGCTACTTCATGTGCCCGGACATGGGGTTCCTGACCCTGACGGCTCATGGGGGCTTCGCCGAACAGGTCATCGCCCCCGCCTATGCCCTGTATCGGCTGCCCGACACTGTAAGTTTAGAGATTGGTGCGCTATGTGAACCTTGCGCGGTGGGTGTCCATGCCGCGAGGCTTGCGGAAGTCTGTCCTGCCGATGAGGTTCTGGTCCTGGGGGCGGGCACGATCGGACTGATGGCCCTCGCCGCGGCAAAGCACTATGGAGCCCGGAAGGTCTGCGTCACCGCGCGCCACCCACACCAGGCAGAGATCGCGCTGGCGCTCGGAGCGGACGCCGTCTTGCCCCCAGACAGGGACGCCTTGCTCACCGAGGTCGGAACACACTTCGCCGACGGGCCTTCTGTGATACTGGAAGCCGTCGGGAGCGCCGGCAAGACCTTCCAGGACGCGCTGGATGTGGCCGGGAAGCTGGGGCGGATTGCGCTCATGGGCGGCAATACAGGCACCATCGACAGTATCGACCTGGCCCCCGTGGTCATGAAGGAACTTGTCATTTACGGCTCGGGTTGCTACAGTCAGATAGGTACACAGCGAGACTTCGAGATCGCTCTCGACGTGCTCGCCTCCCGGCCCGCGGAGTTCGAGGCCCTTATCACCCACCGTTTCGACCTCGAGAGTGTTCAGAGCGCATTCGAGACGGCCCTTGATAAGGACCGCAGCAAGGCCGTGAAAGTCATGATCATCCGGGACGGAGGGAATCAGTGCAACCGACGGGTATCGTAGAAGCCGCCGGGATGACGCTGCCAAGCGTCTCATTCCAGGCCATCATCATCGGGTCCGGGGCCGCCGGGCTCAACTGCGCCGAGACCCTCCACCAACTGGGCATCGAGGACATCGCCGTCGTGACGGCCAAGCTGGGAGCCGGGACATCGGCGAACTCGGGCTCGGACAAGCAGACCTACTACAAGATGGGCGTATTCGGCGATGTGCCGGACAGTCCCATCGAGTTCGCCCGGTCGCTCACGGACGGGGGCATGTGCCACGGGGATATCGCCTACGTCGAGGCCCTGGGCTCCCTGCCTGCGTTCTTCCACCTCGTGCGCAACGGCGTGCAGTTCCCGCACAATGAGTACGGCGCGTATGTGGGCTACAAGACCGACCACGACCCTCGCCGGCGCGCCACCTCCGCCGGGCCGAAGACCTCGATGCAGATGGTCGAGGGAAGCTTGAGCAATGTCCGGGCCAACGGGACGCCGATCCTCGATGGATTCGAGGTGATCCGCCTCCTCACAGTGCCGGACGCCTGCGCCGGGAGAGATCGGGTCGCCGGAGTCCTCGCCATCGACAAGTCCCGTGTTAACGAAGGGGACTTCGGGCTCACGGTGATCCTGTCGGAGTACACGGTTCTGGCCACCGGAGGCCCCGGGGAGTTGTACAAGACCTCCGTCTACCCACCGGGCCAGGTGGGAAGCCACGGGCTGGCGCTGGAGATCGGCTGCCGGGCGAATAACCTCACCGAATCCCAGTTCGGGCTGGCGTCGACCGGGTTTCGCTGGAACCTATCCGGTACCTATCAGCAAGTCATCCCCTGCTACTTCAGCACCGACGCGTCGGGCCGCGACGAGCGATTCTTCCTCAACGATTACTTCGAGACGATGTCCCAGGAAGCGACCAATATCTTTCTGAAGGGGTACCAGTGGCCCTTCCACGCGCAGCGGCTCCAGGATTACGGGTCTTCCATCGTGGACATCGCCGTGCATAACGAGGCCCTCGCCGGGCGCAAGGTCTACATGGACCTGAGTCGGAACCCGGTGGCCACAGAGGGCATGGACGCCTTCAGCATCGACGCGCTTGCGCCGGAAGCTCGCGACTACCTGATCAAGTCCGGCGCGCTGCAGGGCACACCTTACGAGCGCCTGATGCACATGAACGCCCCGGCCATCGACATCTACACGGAACACGGGGTGGACCTGCGCGACCCTCTCGAGGTCGCGGTCTGCGCCCAGCACTGCAACGGCGGGCTGACCGTCGACACCTGGTGGCGGACCAGCGTTCCGGGCCTGTTCGCGATCGGCGAGGTCGCGGGGACTCATGGGGTCCGGCCCGGGGGTAGCGCGCTGAACTCCGGCCAGGTCGGAGGCTGGCGCGCGGCCCAGTACATCGCCCACAGACTGCGGAACGCCGGCACGGCCCCCGTCTCCATCGGCCCCGAACTCGACAACCAGATCGCTGAGGAGGCGGACGAGATCGCCCGGTGCATGGACGCGGGGCCCGATGCGCCCTCCGTCGGCGAGGTCCGTCGCGAGATTCAGACGCGGATGACCGAGTACGGCGGGTTCGTTCGCAGCGAGGAGGGCGTCACGCAGGCCCTCGCCGAGGCTGAGGCACTA
>JALGSS010000431.1 GCA_029821745.1 Candidatus Zipacnadia bacterium | reverse complement strand
CTTGGGCGCACGCGCGGGCCTGCTCTGCACGTGGAACCAGTCGCGGTCTCCGAAGACGCCTGTAGCGTAGGAGCCGCCCGCGAACCACTTTCCCTGCTTGTCCGCGAACTCCACGATGATCGTGGCGCCGGTGGAGGACATCTTCCGCACCAGTGCCGTCTCCACTCCTTGCGTCTTCACCCACACGGACACATCGTACATGCGCCCCTCGATCACCGGCACAAGCTGGGTGAGGTATGGGTTCTCATCGGCTTCGCCGCCGCGGAGGGTGATTCGCGCCGATTGCTTCCCGGTGCGCGCTACCGTCTCATCCAGCGCCGCGTTCGGGTTCTCGCTCCAGTTTTCCAGCGTGCCCTCCGCTTCGAAGCCCGCGTTCGAGACCTGCATCGGTTCCGTCGTCCGCAGTCGCTGCGCGACGAAAGCCCGGCGGCCTTCAATCTTCTCAGGGGCGGCCTCGCCGATCTCCACTTCAATCCGCCGCGTGTCCTCGATCACCTTGTCGCCCGGGGATCCGATCACGCGCACGAGATACAGGCCACCGTTGCTCTCACGCCGGTCCTGCATCTCGAAGCCCTCGCAGCGCACGGTCACGGTTCGCTCCGGCTGCTCGAACCGCAACTCCTGCAGGCCTCCGATCCGGCTGAAGGGGACCTCGTCCTCCAGCTCCAGTTGATCGAGGACGCCGTTGATCCACACCATGCAGCGGTCCGGCTCCGTCCGCACCGCCTCGGGGATCAGTTGCAGCCCGAACTCGCTGGGCCCTTCCGCATAGATCGTGGTGTCGAGGGTCCACGCGAACCCGTTCTCCGTCAGTTCCAGCGTCACCGTGGCTTCTTGGTTGCCCTCGATCATCTTGTGCCACGTGGCGCTGGTCTCAGTCGTGGTGAACTCCGAGCCGCCCATACCGAAGCGCGTGCCCTTCCACGCGGGCAGATATCCGCCCAGGCTCCCCTTGTGGGCGATGACTTCACCCTTATATAGGATGTCGGTGGGTCCCATGGTCCCCAGCGTGGCGGTCCAGTCCCCGCTCTGGATGGTCTGCTGGCCCCACGCACTCGTGCATGCCCATATCGCGGCGATGAATGCCGCGGTCCACATCAGTCGCTTGGTCATCATGGTCCTCCTGATCGCTTCCTATCGTGCTCGGGGCCTTCCTTCCATCCGGCGGACGGGTTTCCCTCCCTGAGGTTGGTGCCATCGCCGCCCGCAGGCCCGACGGTCTTGTTATTCAACACAACCAGAGTGCCGGGCCTACGAACGGCCAACGACAACGGCATCGCGCACAGAGTGCGCTCCTACAAGTCGGCCAGACGGCGCGGAAGGGGGTAGGTCGCCGCCCTCGTCAGTCCTCTTCCCAGGACATCCTCGCCAGCGGGAACGGCTCCAGCGCGCGGGGCAAGATTCCGTGCACGAAGGACAAGAAGACCCCGTAGTTGATGATCGGGATACCCATGTCGTCGGCCTTGGCGATCCGCGCGCACATCTCCTGCCGGTTCAGCATGCAGGCCCCGCAGTGCACGACGACGTCATAGCTCTCCAGGTCCGCCGGGAAATCCCCGCCGGATTGGTAATTGAACTCGATATCGCCGCCCGCATACTGACGCAGCCACCGGGGGATCTGCACCTGCCCGATGTCATCCTCGACGGGGTGGTGCGTGCAGGCTTCCGCAATCAGCACCTTCGCCCCCGGCTGCAGGTCCCGGAGCGCCTTCGCGCCGCGCACCAACGTCTCCAGGTCCCCCTTGTACCGGGCGAACAGGATGCTGAAAGTTGTGAACCAGATGTCCTTCGGCGTGTCCGCGGAGGCCTTCAACACCGCCTGGGAGTCCGTCACCACGATCTTCGGCGGGGTCTGGAGGTTCTCGATCGCCGCGCGCAGCTCCCGCTCCTTGACCACAAGCGCGTAGGCATCGTGGTCGATCACGTCGCGGATGGTCATGACCTGTGGGAGGATCAGCCGGCCTTTCGGCGCGGCCTTGTCCACCGGGATGACCATGATCGCCGCATCGCCCGGGCTGAGCAGGTCGCCGATCAGCGCGGGTTGGAAGAAATCGTCCGGCGCGACATCAGACATCAGCCGCTTGAGCTCGTCCACGCCTTCGCCCGTGACTGCGCTCACAGCGGTGAAGGGCACCTTGTGCTCCCGCGCCCAGGCCTGCCCCCCGGTTACGTCGGGGTCAATGTCGATCTTGTTGCCCACCGCGATGACGTCAGTATCTCGTCGCTGGAACTGCTCCAGGAGCTGCTCCTCATACCCGTCGATGCCCTGCTCTGGGTCGAGGACCAGCAGCGCCAGGTTCGTCTGGTCCAGAATCCGCATCGTCATCTGGATGCGCTTCTCGCCCAGCTCGCCCTCATCGTCGATTCCGGCCGTGTCGATGATGACCACCGGCCCGATAGGCAGGATTTCCATCGACTTCTTCACCGGGTCCGTGGTGGTCCCGGGAACCGCCGAGACGATGGCGGCCTCCTGGCGCGTCAGGGAGTTAATCAGGCTGGACTTCCCGGCGTTCCGTCGCCCGAAAATGGCGATGTGGAGCCGCTCACTGCGCGGCGTTTGATTCATGCTTGTCATGCATTTTCACCTGCGATTATCTGCGCTTCTTGTCCCCGGCGACCCCGGGCGTCGTCAACTGCTGCGGGCTCGTCATTTCCGCGAGTTGCTCCTCGCTCACGAGCCCGTCACGCAGCAGAATCACCGGGACAGAGACACCGGTGGCGAGGGCTTCCTTCGCCACCACAGACGCCTTATCGTACCCTATGTGTGGGGCCATCGCCGTGGCCAGAGCGGCGCTGCTTTCCAGCAAAGCTTTGCAGCGCTCCTCGTCCACTTCGATACCCGCGATGCACTTATCCTTCAGCAGCATGCTCGCGCGCTGGAGCAGGTCCAGAGAGTCGAACAACGCGTCCGCGATGAGCGGGATGAACGCGTTCAACTCCAGTTGCCCCGCCTGCGCGGCCATCGTGATGGCCTGATCGTTCGCCATCACCTTGTACACCGCCTGTGTCACTGCTTCCGTCGCCACGGGGTTGATCTTCCCGGGCATGATCGACGACCCGGCCTGCAAGGGGGGGAGCTTGAATTCGCCCATCCCACCACGCGGACCCGAGGAGAGCAGGCGCAGATCGGCGGCGATTTTCGCGAGGTCCACGGCCGCGGCTTTGAGCAGCCCCGAGACCTCGACGAAGACATCACAGTTCTGGGTCACATCGATCATGTTCTCGGCCCGGGCAAGCCCGAACCCCGTGAAGTCTCGGAGGATCTCCACCGCCGAGAACACGAACTTGAGCGGCGCATTGAGCCCTGTGCCGATGGCAGTCCCGCCCAGGTTCACCTGCCGCAGGCGCTCCTCCACCTTGTACAGCCGCCACCAGTCCCGCTGGATCGCCTGGGCCCAGGCCGCGAACTCCTGACCCACCGTGACCGGGACGGCATCCTGCATCTCCGTCCGCCCCAGCTTGACGACATTCGCGAACTCCTTCTCCTTCTGCTGAAGCCCCCCCTGGAGTTCGCTCATCGCCTTACTCACCGGGCGTAGCAGCGCGATCGCCGCCACTTTCACCGCGGTGGGGAACACATCGTTCGTGGACTGGGACAGGTTCACGTGGTCATTGGGGTGCACCAGGGAGTAGTCGCCCTTTTCCCCGCCGAGGAACTCGATAGCGCGGTTGGCGATGACCTCGTTGGCGTTCATGTTGCTTGACGTACCCGCGCCGCCCTGGAGCGCGTCCACCACGAACTGATCGTGCAGCTTGCCCTCGACGATCTCATCGCACGCGCGGCAAATCGCCTGGCAGATGCTCTCGTCCAGGACCCCTGCCTTCACGTTGGCCAGGGCGCAGGCCTTCTTCACCAGCGCCAGCGACTTCACCAGTTCGGAGTGAATCGGCCGGCCGGACAGGTCGAAGTTCGCCACCGCCCGGGCCGTATGAATCCCGAAGTAAGCATCCGCGGGGACTTGAAGCTCACCGAGTAGATCGGTCTCTGTGCGGGTTTCGCTCTGCACCTGTTGAAGCCCCCCAATAGCAGTGGCGCAGCCGACAAGCGCCGTGAACTGTCAGATATGAGACGACAGTGCAATTATATCACAGTGTTATATATCTTCAAGTGCCTCACGCCACGACTCAATCGGGCACATTCTCGATCTCGACAGTCGTTGAGCCAAGCATCGCCTCGTCAGCAGCGAATGCCACCAGATGCCCATACATGGAGTCCATGATGTTGGTCGTGGATAGCGACGGCTCCTCTCCACGCACTACGCTCACGAAGTCCTTGACCAGCCGCAGATCGCCGCCCCCGTGCATCTCACCGGATACACTCAGATCGACGAGTTCCTCGGAGTACTCATGGCCTTTGCGGGCGTCGGGGTGCCTCACGATGAAGCTGCCGTCCTCCATCGTCCCCTGGATCTCGCCCTCGGTGCCCAGCAGGTGAATGGAGCGGCACGGCCGCGACGTGCCTGTGTTCAGATTGTGGGTCGCCACGCAGCCGTCCTCGAACTCCACCAGCACGCCCTGATGGTCGACGACATCATTGTCGCAGTGCCACACGCAGCGCCCGTACGGGTTATCGGTCCGCAGAGACTCGAGCCTGTCCTCGGCCGTCGCGTTCGCGTTCTCAATGTGCTCGATGGGCTCCCATGCGTAAGTAGGCCACAGGCCCTGCTCAATATACATCTTCTTCGCCGAGTAGGGGCATTCCGCTTCGATGGCGCAGTCGACCAGGCAGCGCGCGCCGGACCCGTCAGGCGCCTGTTCGGGCCGAAAATACATCAGCCCGCCCAGGCTGGAGACGCGCGTCGGAGCCACGCCGCTCTTGTACCAGCACACGAGGTCAATGTCGTGGCAGCACTTGGCCAGCAGCATCGGGTTCGACGTGTCCCGGCGGTTCCACTTGCCGCGGATGAAGGCCGTGGCCATGTGATGGTAGCTCACATTCTCCACAGTCTGCATGCTCATGATGGTGCCGATCTCGCCGGCGGCGACG
>JALGSS010000430.1 GCA_029821745.1 Candidatus Zipacnadia bacterium | reverse complement strand
AGGCGATGGGCAACGATGAGTTCGTGGCGTGGTGGAATGAATGGCAGCGGATGCCCGAGCCGATCACCTTCGCTCCGTGTCCGGATGACCGGCCCTTCGTCGTCGACATGAGCACGGGTGTCCCGCCCCAGTTTACCCGTTTCCTGTGGGTGGCCGTGGTTCTCGTGTTGCTGCTGACGGCGGGCGTGACGTACTGGGTCTCTCAGACGCCCGGCGAACAGTTCCCCAGTGTGGGCAAGCTGGTGGGCGCGGCGTTCTACTTCTGCATGCTTGGGATCGGGTTCATGCTCGTCGAAGTCGTGCTGGCCCAGCGCTTGGTGCTGTACCTGGGCTACCCGGTGCTGACCCTATCTGTCATCCTGTTCTCGCTGTTGCTCGGGGGAGGTCTGGGGAGCCTGTGGAGTCAGAGCTGGCGGCCGGGCCGTGGTCTCGGACTGCGGGCTGCAATCGCCGCGCTTCTGGTCGCCGTGGCCGCCCTGGTCGTCTACCGGCTGCACCCGCTGATCGTGGAGAACACCCTGGCATGGGACATTCGCCTCCGGTGCCTTGTGACGATGGCTCTCCTGATGCCCGTCGGGTTCGTCATGGGCACGCCGTTCCCAACCGGAGTGCGGATCGTCGGGGCATGGGCGAGCGATCTCGTGCCCTGGATGTGGGGCCTCAATGGCGTGACCTCGGTAGTGGGCTCGGTGGGCACGATGGTTCTTGCGAAGTTCTTCGGCTTCGGCGTCGTGCTGCTGGTGGGGATGGCGATCTATGCCATCGCGGGTCTCATCGCCCTCGCCTACTTCCTGATCTCTCCGCCCGACGCTACGAACTCCTGACGCGACCCACGGTGACGGCCCTGCCGGACGCGTGCCCGGGCGTTGGGTTGTGTTGAAGGAGTGCGATCATGGGCACGGGGTGTCGTCCCGCTCTGCGGGATGCGACGGGGCCCCGTGCAAGGCGTGTCGCAGGCCCCCTGGGGCCCCCTCACACAAACCGCGACACCCCACGGTCATGCGTTGTTTGTTTCTCAACGCAACCGTTGGCGCGGGCCTGAACCGTTGGCGAAAACCGGCTTGATGCAGGTGCGATGACGCGTGGCAAGACGCAATGCGGACCGAGAGGCCCTCACGGATATCGCCGCGAGGGTGCGCGAAATGCAGAACTACACAGACCGGCTCTGTGGTCAGCTTCGGATGCCCGAGGAGGCCCGGCAGGCGGCGGAGGACGCGTATGCAACGGTCGTCTGCGCGCGCCGCTGGCTGCTTTTCCCGCGGCACACGGATGAGGAGCGCGTGTTCTTGCGGCTCATGCTACGCCTTGCGCTGGCGAGGAATCCGTCGCTCGCGGGGCGGGCCGGGGAGCTTGCCGATTACCTTGGGGGCAACTACGCGTTCGAGTGGGTCAACGGTCAGCTCACAGCCACCGTTCGCACGGAAGCGAGGGAGCGGATCATCGCTCTGGGCGCAGAGTCCGGTCACGACCCGGGTCTGGCGGGGGCCCTCGCCTTTGTCTGGTCCCACCACCAGTCTCTGGGCCACAGCGGGATCGCTGACTACGCGAGCTGCTACGATCTTGCGTGTACGCTTGAGCGTCAGGGCAAGTTCGAGGATGCATACCCCGACTGGCGGGAGGAGCTGGGCCTGCCCGATCCGTCAGCCGCGCGTGACCAGTGACCTGATCAAGGCAACGGGACGCGGATCCGTGGGGCCCATGTAGCGCGTCGGTCACGACGCGCTGTGACACCCCACGGCCATGCGCCATGCGTTCCTAAGCACAGCCCAGGGACGCGGCGTTACTCGTCTACCGACCGCATCGCGGCCTCGATGCGCGCCTTGCTCTCCTCCAGCGCGGGCACGAAGTCCGGTTCCTCCAGTTCGAACACGAACAGCCCCTCGTAACCAATCTCCGCGATGACGCCGAATAGTCGCTCGTAGTCCAAGAAGCCTCGTCCAGCCGCCTTGTGATCGCGGAAATCGGCGACGGCAATGTCGTGCAAGTGGAAATGCAGCAGCTTCTCTCCCAATGACCGGACATGGGCCTCGAGGGTGTCGTTATACAGCGCCACACCCTCTTCAGTGCCCCGCAGGTCCGCCGGAATGATGCCGACCAGATGCCCCACATCGACGTTGGCGCCGACCGCCGGGTGATCGATCGACCACACCATATCCGCGAACTCATCCACCGGGCCCGGGTAGCAGGTCTCGCAGGTGACCGTGACTCCGAGTTCTCCCGCCAGATCTCCCAGCCGCCGGTACAGCTCGACGACCTCGTGCTTGAACTCGGAGAAGGGGTAGATCTGTTTGGGGATGACATGGGTGGTCGTGGTGGACCCGCCCAGGTACGCCATGCCCTCAATGGCCACCTCAAGCTGTCGCTGCGCGGCCTCCCGCATTGCCGGGTTGGGCGCGAAGGGGGAGACGTCCATGAAGGGCGCGTGGCTGCTCACATGGTCAAACTGCGCCGCGACCTCGCGCAGTGCCTCCTTCTCCGCGTCCGTCATCCGGTCGAAGTAGAATCCGCGCAGTGTGCCCTGGCTGTGCCGGTAGCCGTCGAAGGCGAGCATCTCGTAGGTCCGGAACCCCATTGCCAGCCCTGTCTCTGCCGCCTCCGCGAGGGTCTTCTCTGCGAAGCACGCACTGCTGAAGCCTAACTTGGTTGTGTCGAAGGTCGCCATCGGGAGTTCTCCTCAATATGTGCTGGGTTGGGGTGCCGGGTCCGGGTGATGGTGGGCGCGTGCTTCTATCTGCCGACACGAAGAGGCCCGGCCTTACGACCGGGCCTCTTGTTTCCCGTTGAGTCGCGTCAGCTTCCCGGGCTGGGCGTCTTGGGTGCCTTGGCCAGTCCGGCCGTCACAGGAATCTCGGCGATATTGCCGATCTTCCTGCCCTTAGTGTCGTTGAGCACGAGCATGGAACTCGTCGCGCCCTCGGGGAGCTTGGCGCGGATGTTGACGGCGCTCTTGCTCGTAGGCCCGACCTTCACCGGCGGCGACGCGTCAATCTTCTTGCCGTCCTTGTCGAGGAATACGAGGGTTAGCTCACCAGGGGCGAATACGCCGACCTTCCCGGTGACCACGAGGTTCTTGCCCTTCCTTGCTGCTGACGGGTGCGTATTGATCGCTCCCGCGTCGGTCACCTTCACAACGGGGCCGCCCACGCTGGTGCAGTACCAATCCTGAGTGAAGCTGAAGCTCTCGCCCGGGGGTATCTTAGTGATCGGCGAGTTGACCTCGACCTCCATGTACCCAAGCTCAGCCGGGCTCGTGTAGACCTGCACCACGCTCTGGTTGTCCGGGTACGTGCCGTCTGTGTTCACGCTGAAGGTCTGGACCAGCGCGAGGTCGTGGATGTCGTCGACATACGCGATCCACCCGGCGTCCGAGTCGGCCCCGATCTTCCCCACAGCTCCCGCGTAGCTCGTCTGCAGAATCTTCCCGTTTGCGACCTTGGTCCATTGCGACGCGGTGTCTTCAGCAATGTAGACGAATCCGTTGCTGTGCCGGCTGTTTGCGCTGAGCGGGAAGAAGATCTTTGCCTCCGCCGACGCCTTCTCTCCGGGGCGCAGGGAGCCCGGGACTTGGGTCACGCCCCAGATCGCCCACGAGACATCGCGCTTGCTGACGTTCCGGAAGGTCTCCACCACTTTCAGGTGCGTGGTCCCGGCCAGAAGCGTGAGGCGTCGGGTCATCTGGAGTCCCGTGACCGACGCATCCTCGGGGCTCGTTAGCTCAATGCTCGCCGTCGAACCGGACGCCTCCACGATCTTGCCGGTCCATGTGCCGCCGTCGAGGTCGGAGCCCTTCGGGTCCGGCGGGCCGCCCCACTGGCTCTGAGGCGCGGGCCAGACCTTGTAGCCGCCATAGTTGACCCACGGGCCCTCGCCGTCTTGAGTCTCGGCTTCCTCGCCCCCGGACAACTCGTCCTTGTTCACCCACAAGAATCGGTGTTCGCCCAGGTTGTACTCCATAACGCGGCCGCCGATCGCCGGTACCGCGATTACCGTCACGAGCCCGTTGGTGAGTTTGAGGGCCTTCCATCCATAGTACTGGACTTCTGACGCAGTCGCTCTGTCGGCAGCGCGGGCAGTGGATGTCCGACTGCTACCGCTGATCCGGGGCTTGCTGTCATCGCCGTACGAACCGCGGCTATTTCGGGCCTGCTGCGTCGAGGCCCCACAACCGATCAGGGCCACGATCAGTCCCGCCGCGATGGTGACTGCTATGAGCGTCCTTACTCGCATCCCAACGCGCCTCCTGGAACCATCCTCATATGCCTTGACTGTGATTCTAAGACCCCCGGGTGGCCCCGTCAAGCAAGTCGGTGGCCTGTAGTTCTGACGTCGCCCACGGCGGGGAGTTCCGCCGGGCCCAGGATCGCTGTGCATTACACACGCACTGGCACGGGGCGTGCCAGTGGCACCCATTCATTTGACTTCGCGAATCACGCAACCGGCACACAGCATCAGCCGAACCGTAGGAGCGCACTCTGTGCGCGACCGCCGTTGTCTTGGTTGGTTACCACAAAGTGGGACCTGTGCCACCCTTTCATGAGACTTCGCGGCGTGTGGCACTGGTTACCACGAAGTGGAACCAGTGCTCTTGACTGGCCTCACCATCACACCACCGATAGGACCGGTGGTGTGCCACACTGACTCTCCCCGACTCCTCCGACGGCATCAACGGCTCGACAGGCACCGGCCTGGCCCGCCTTGTGACCTCGCGTGAACGCCTCGGAACCGCTAGT
>JALGSS010000429.1 GCA_029821745.1 Candidatus Zipacnadia bacterium | reverse complement strand
GTCTGCAGCCATCTCCTCCACCGTCTTCGTGCGCAGCCGCGCCATACCCTCGAAATCATCCCGAGTCGGGATCAGATTTCCACTCGCCAAGCGCGCCTTGGCCGCCGCGATGGCGTCCTTGTACTGGGGCAACCACTGCTCCCCGGCCACCAGCATCTCGTCGGTCATCTGCGAGATCTCCGGCGGGTTGCAGACCGCGCCTACCAGCGGGTCCATCATCATGGCTTGGCGCAGGAGCTTGTCATCACCGTGCACCGCCGCCTCGACGGACAGGCGCTGCACGCTGATACTTGCGTTGCAGACCGCTGCCGGGCCCAGAGGCAGGTCGCCGACGATCGGGATGTTCATGCCGTTGTAGTCGACGTACCCGGGCGCTTCCACCACACAGTCCGGGGGCAGGTTCGTGATGCAGCCATTATTGCGGACGTTGAAGTGCCCGCGGTACAAACGCCCCGTCTCCAGTCCCTCGACGATGCGCGAACCATGCTCGTGGCCGCGGCTCTCGGGAGTGAACTCAAGCGGCGGTTGCTGCATCCAGTTCGGGAAGTCGTGCTCGAACCAGTTGCGGCCCTCCGTGGACACCCGTAGGTAGCCGCCGGTCTCGCCGTTAATCCAGGAGCCCAGGTCGATCCAGTCGTTGATCTCGTCCAGGCGCTTGCGGTACCAGGGCACGTACTCGCTCAGATGGCCGTTGGATTCCGTGCTGTAGTAACCGAAGCGCCGGAGCACGTCGATGCGGATTTTCTCGGTCTTGCTGAAGGTCGGGTGGTTCTCAAAGGCCTCCAACAGCTTGCCGGTCATGTCCTCGCCCTTGTGCTTGACGCTGATGTACCAGGTCTGGTGATTGATGCCGGCGCAGATGATGTCGACCTCCTCGCGCGGCAACCCGAGAGCGGCGGCGATCTGATGGTGCCCGCCCTCAACCCCATGACAGAGGCCCACATATCTGACGCCGTGTCCGTACTCGAAGCAGGCCCAGCTATTCATCGCCATCGGGTTCGAGTGACTGATGAACATGCAGCCCGGCGCGGCGACCTCGGCGATGTCCTTGCAGCAGTCCAGCAGCACGGGGATCGTCCGCTGGGCGTACATGATCCCACCCGCACAGAGGGTATCGCCGACGCACTGGTCGACGCCGTACTTCAGCGGGACGTTGATGTCGGTTTCGAACGCCTCCAATCCGCCAACGCGGACGAAACAGAACACGTAGTTCGCGTCCTTGAAGGCCTCTCGCCGATCCGTGGTCGCGGTGAGCTTCGCCGGCAGGCCCGCGGACTCAATGTCGCGCTTGCACAACTGGTATACCATCTCCAGATTGTGCTCGTTGATGTCGGTGAAGGCGAACTCGGTGTCCCGCAGTTCGGGGATGCAGAGAATATCGTGCATCTGACTGCGCGTGAAGCCGATGCTTCCCGCGCCGATGACGGCAACCTTGATGGGCATGGGGTTCCTCCGGTTCAGACGTGTCGGGGATCGTGTAGGCAGGAACGGCCGGCACACCACGCGCGACAGGCACAGGGCGCAGTTCCGGCACGACTCCTGGGAGCGATCCAGGGCACATAATGGGTGGCCAAGCTGCCACTGACCACGGTTCTTCCCCTCAAGTACCGGGTTCTCCTTGCGCCCGCCGGGGCGATTTCCGTACACTGCGAGTCAGGGCCGCGCGCGACCATAGGCGTGGCGAGTCGCCGAGACTAGGAGAGTACACGATGAGAGCTGCACGTTTGCATGCCGCGCGTGACGTCCGAGTCGAAGAAGTCGCCACACCCGCGCCCGCTGAAGGACAGGTGCTCGTGCGCGTCAGGGCTGTCGCCATCTGCCCGTCAGACTGGCGCTTGTACGCGGACGGCAATGCGGGTGGCGCCCCGCTGCAGGAGCCGATCATCCAGGGCCACGAGTTCGCCGGAGATGTGGTGGCCTTGGGGCCTGACGTTGCAGGTCCGCCCGTCGGGACGCGTGTCGGAGTCGAGCCGAGCTGGCACTGCGACAAGTGCGACATGTGCGCCCAGGGCCGGTTCAACATCTGCCGCAATATCGTCTTCCCCAGCTTCCCGCCTCACGACGGCGCCCTTGCGGAGTACATTGCCTGCCCGGTGATCAATGTCCAGGCGCTGCCGGACCATGTGAGTTACGCCGAAGGCGCACTCGTGGAGCCTTTGGGCGTCGCGATGCACGCCGTCAGACTGGCGGACCCGAAGCCGGACGACCGCGTGGTCATTCTCGGCGCCGGGGCGATCGGACTGTTCGCTCTCTCGCTGCTGAAGCTGGCCGGGATCAAACGCGTCACCGTCGTGGAACCGGTCGAGGGACGCCGCGAGTTGGCAGGCCGCCTGGGGGCCTCAGGAACCGCGCCGTTCTACAAGAAGCTGCTGGAGGACGGCCACGGGGATATCGTGATCGAGTGCTCCGGGGAGTCCGGCGCGACGGAGCAAGCGCTGGAGGTCGCTGATCACGGTGGCAAGGTCGTGGCGGTGGGGATACCGCGGCCGGAGACCGTGTGCTTCGAGGCTTTCGTGCCCCGACGCAAGGAGCTGACCCTCGTTTTCTCCCGGCGCTCCAGGGACACGCTCGCCGATGCGTTGGAGCTGGTCTCTTCGGGGGACATCCCCGTGCGCGAGATGCCCATGCGTCAGTTCTCCCTGGACCGGATTCCGGAGGCGATGGAGGCCACAGCCGCGCGCCCGGGAGACATGCTCCGCGCGATCGTGGAGCCCTGATAGCCGGAAACGGGGCAGCGACCATGCATCGCTGCCCCGCTCATACTGACTCTCATCCGGCCTGTGTGGAGGAACTCACTTGTATAGCTGCGGGGTGGCGAGACCGGTGCCCGGTCTCTATGACCGGGCCCCGCAGACCCGTTGCGCCACGCTGAGCGTGTCGGTGGGGCCCCGCCGATTGTGCGACATCGGCACCCCACGGCTACTTCACGGACACCCGTGCCTCTCCTCTACACCCCGTGCTGATAGACATCCCACACCATGTACTTGTCCATCGCCTCGGCAACCGCGTCGGCCACCTGAGCGTGGGTCATCGCGACATGGTGCTCGAAGCCCATCTCGCAAGAGTAGCGCATGAGCCCCTGCAGGTTCTCGATCCGCGCGACGCCTGCGCCGCCGAAGGTGTCGAGAGCGTCGTCGGTGAAAGCGCCCTCGCCCACATAGGCCCTGACGGTGCCCTCGAGGTCATCGGTCGAGACGCGACAGAAAGTGAAGGGCCCGCTCTTGATCCGGCCCACGCAGGTGCCGCACGTATTCTCGATCCCGACGTCGCCGCCGATGATGTCCTGCACGCCCATCTTCACCTCAGAGAAGCACGACCGGGGCAGATTGCTGCAGTGGAACAGGACGCACATATCGGGGTCGCTGCCGTAGTTGTTGTTCCAGTCCAGCAGCGCCGCCGGGACGCCCGATGCGAGCGCCAAAGCGTACATGCCCACGGCTCCAGTAACGTCCACCTCGCACGCGCTGGGCATGAGACGTTCGCTCATCATGCTCATCACCGTGCAGGGGACGATCCCCAGGTACTCCTCCATCGCCGTCCAGCACTGCACAGCGCTGGCGTCCAGAGCATTCTCGGCCATCCAGTTGTCGACGACGAGGGCCAGCTTCGCCATCTTGATGAGCGACGGCTCAGCGATGCCGTCCGTGCAGATATAGTCGCGGACCTTCGCGAGGCGCTCTTGGACCTCGCCCGCGGCGTCATCAAGACGCTCGATCTGGCCCATGATCTCCGACAGGTCGATGACCTCGACGCTGATCCCGCTAAGCTCAAGGATCTTCTCGCTGTAGCGGACGGTATTGAAGGCCGCCGGGCGAGCGCCGATGGCCCCGATCCGCGCTTTCTTGAGGCCATTGGTTACGCGGCAGATAGCGCCGAAGCGCTCAAGGTCGGCGCGGAACTCGGCGGATGTCGGGGACACCGTGTGCAGGTCGGTCAACGAGTACGGTATCCCGCGTTGGGACAGGTTGTTGCAGGCTGACAGCTTCCCGCAAAAGCTGTCGCGCCGATCCGACAGGGACATCTTCGCTGGGTCGTCGGGGGTCGCCTGGATCATCACGGGGACGTCCAGGTTCGCCAGCCGTACCGTCTCGGCGATCCCGCGCTCGTCGCCGAAATTGGGCAAGGTGACGAGGATTCCGTCGATCTCATCCGCGTGCCGCCGGAACAGGTCGGCACACTTGCGGGCCTCCTCGCGCGTCTCGACCGAACCGAAGGGCGTGTCCTCCGGCCCGAGGGCCACGGAGCCGAATCCCGCGTCCGCGAGGACTGATAGGATCGTCTTGCGTCCCTCATCGGCCAGGTGATCGGGGAAGAACCCGCGGTTCCCGACGATGACTCCGAGTGTGGTTTGCTCTTGCATGACTCATTCCTCCATTGTCGGGCAGGCGTCCACGGCGCGCCGTCGGGCCCGGCGCTATTGCTTGCTTTGTCCGTAGTAGGCGCCTGTTCCGTGCTTGCGCAGGAAGTGCTTGTCCTGCAGGTGGTCGCTGACCGGGCCGATCTCAGGCGAGAGAGACTCCGTCATGGCGGCCATACGCGCCACCTGCTCGAGGACGATGCTGTTCTCCACGGCCTTCGCGGCATTCTCTCCCCAGGTGAAGGGCCCGTGGCTTGCGACGAGAACCGCCGGGACTTCGCGCGGAGCGAGGTCGGCGAAGGCTCGCACGATGTACCGTCCCGTCTCCAGTTCGTAGTCCCCCGCGAGAGCTTCCGTCGACATCTCCTCGGTGACCGGC
>JALGSS010000428.1 GCA_029821745.1 Candidatus Zipacnadia bacterium | reverse complement strand
CGAACTCGCCGAACATCTCCGGTGAGATCATCGCCGACATGTCACATTGTAGTTTACACACTCGGCCCGGCCCCCAAACCGGGAAGGTCACGAACACGGAGCCGTTCTCGGGCAGATTCAGGAGCGTGCCCAACTCGTCGTAGTACCGGAAGTATAGCTCCAGGACTTGCTTCTGGTAGCGATGGACCGCTTGGGGGGCATCCACAAGCTCGATGAGAAGCTCGATTGCCCCCCGCAGGCTCGCGAGGGTGTCCAGGTTCTCAATCAGGTCGGGGAAGGCGACGATGAACTTGCCGGCGCCGGCCTCCACCGCCTTGCGCACCATCTCCAATGTCCAGACCCACCACTGCTCCTCGGGGTCGTATACCAGATCGGGCCCGGTCGCCAGGTCGTCGATACACGGGTTGTACCACACCGTCGTCGGCATGAGCACGAGGGGAGAGCCCAGGTGGACCGCCAGGGACCCGGGGCCCAGTTGGGGCTGGAACGCCGGCATGGCCTCGGCCCCGAAATACGTGCCCCGGAACTGCGCGTCGGACATCGCCAACCGGTAGTTCTGATCGCTCCAGATCACCTCGGGGTCCTCCGAGACCTCCGGCGCGGGCGGCCCCGGCAGCGGCTCCTTACGTGGGGCCGTGATCCAGATCACGTTGCGATCCAGCGGCTCTCCCTTCCAGAACGCCGCCATCCGCTCTCGGGTCTCGGCCAGATTGTCCTTATATGCAAGTTCGACAGGCATTGATCCGCCCCCAATGTCCCTGGGATAGTGCACTACGACAGCCAGATGACGACGCCCAAGTCCTTGTTGGCGGGCCAATGGTGCCGGCCTGCCATTCTCAGCCCCTGCGATGCTCCGCTGTCCCTTTCGCCGCATTGTGCCCTGCACCTGCACACGGTCCCGCGACCGACATGCCTGCCCGCTCTCCCGGCCGGCCGCGTCCTCGGCCCCGAGAGCCCTTCGCGTTTCGGGGCTTCCTTGACAGAATCCGGGGCCCAAATCTACACTTACCCAAACGCTCGACGCCCCGTAGCTGCACCCGGGGCGTTTCCTGTCACGCGCGCGTTGATCCCGGGGGAATTGCGAGGAGTGCTCATGAATATCGCCGAGAAACTGCTGGCCAACGCGTCCGGCATGGATGAGGTCAAGCCCGGCCAGTTCATCAACTGCAAGCTCTCAGTCGTGCTGGCGAACGACATCACCGCGCCTTTGGCCATCGAGGCTTTCGGCGAAATGGGTGCGACGAAGGTCTTCGATCCGGAGCGCGTCACCCTCGTCGCCGACCACTCGACGCCGAACAAGGACATCAAGTCGGCGATGAACACAAAGCTCATGCGGGACTTCTCCCGCGAGCAGGGGATCATCCACTTCTACGAGGGCTGCGGCGGCGGGATCGAGCACATCATCCTCCCGGACAAGGGGATCGTGTTGCCCGGCGACGTGGTGATCGGAGCCGACTCCCACACCTGCACCTACGGGGCCATCGGCGCCTTCGCAACGGGCGTCGGCTCCACGGACGCCGGCGCGGGGATGGCCCTGGGGGAGAGCTGGTTCCGCGTGCCCGAGAGCATGAAGTTCGTGTTCACGGGCGAGTGCCGGCCGTGGGTCACGGGCAAGGACCTGATCCTCTACACCATCGGCCAGATAGGTGTCGACGGCGCGCGCTACCGGGCCATGGAGTTCGCCGGGCCCGTCATTGAGGCCCTGCCGATGCACGAGCGGTTCACGATGTGCAATATGGCCATCGAGGCAGGCGGCAAGACCGGGCTCATCGCGCCGGACGCAACCACGCTGGCCTGGGTTGAGCCGCGCGCCGGGCGTCCCTTCGAGGCCTTCGAGAGCGACGCCGACGCGGAGTATGTCGAGGTCTACGAGTGGGACGCCGGGGACCTGGAGCCTCAGGTCAGCTTCCCGCATTTACCGGAGAACTCCAAGCCGATCTCCGAGGTCGGCGACATCACCATCGACCAGGTCGTCATCGGCGCCTGCACCAACGGGCGCTTGGAGGACCTGCAGGCGGCGACGGAGATCCTCGGTGGCCGCAAGGTCGCGCCGGGCATCCGCTGCATCGTGCTTCCGGGCAGCCATGAGATTCACCTGGAAGCCACTCGCATGGGCATCGTGGAGACGTTGCTGGAGGCGGGTTGTCTGGTCAGCACGCCGACCTGCGGCCCATGCCTGGGCGGTCACATGGGCGTTCTCGCCGCCGGAGAGCGCGCCGTTGCGACTACCAACCGCAATTTCGTGGGCCGCATGGGGCACACGGAGAGCGAGGTTTATCTGGCGAGCCCGTACGTCGCAGCCGCCAGCGCACTACTCGGCAAGATCGCCGGCCCCGACGACCTGTAGGCCCGCCGTCGCCTTTCGTATCCGCAGGTCCTGCGGGCCGTCCCGTAGGCCCGACGCTCTGGTTGTGTTGAAGAACGGCAACTATGGACACGGGGTGTCGTCCCGCTCTGCGGGATGCGACGGGGCCCCGTGCAATGTGTGTGACAGACCCCGTGGGGCCCATGTAGCGCGCCGGTCACGACGCGCTGTGACACCTCACGGCCATGAATGGTCTTCTTCAACACAACCAGAGTTCCGAGCCCACCAAGGGCAGGCAGGATTGCCTGCCCCACCGGCCAGACAAGATGGCTGTGTTGAAGAGCCGTCCCGTAGGCCCGACACTCTTGTCGGGCTGCCGTTACCGCAAACCCAATGCCCGACAGGAGGGCGTTTGATGATACTCAAAGGCAAGGCATACAAGTACGGCGATCACGTTGATACCGACGTCATCATCCCGGCGCGGTACCTGAACATGAACACGCCGGAGGAGCTCGCGGCTCACTGCATGGAGGACATCGACGGGGACTTCGTCGATAGTGTGCAGAAGGGGGATGTCATCGTGGCCGGGAAGAACTTCGGCTGCGGCAGCTCCCGGGAGCATGCCCCAATCGCGATCAAGGCCGCCGGCGTATCCTGTGTGATCGCCGAGACCTTCGCCCGCATCTTCTTCCGCAATGCCCTGAACATCGGCCTGCCGATCGTGGAATGCGAGGAGGCCGGCCGGGGGATCGCAGCGGGAGACGAGGTGGAGGTGGACCTCGAGGCGGGCAAGGTGCGCAATGTCACCCAGGGCACGGAGTTTGACTTCGCGCCATTGACGGGAATGGCGGAGACTCTCGTGGAAGCCGGCGGCTTGAAGGCTCTGGTCCGCAAGCGCCTGGGAACGGCGTAGGGAAGAGGGGTTGGGGCCGCCTCTCCTCAACGGCACGAGACCGCTCGTCTTCGCAGGTCTTCAGCTGCGGGGTGTTTCTTCTGCCGTTCGGCGTCGTAGCCGCAGGTCTTCAGCTGCGGGGTGTTTCTTCTGCCCTTCGGCGTCGTAGCCGCAGGTCTTCAGCCTGCGGGATGTTTCTTCTGCCGTTCGCCTTCCGACCAGGGCTCAACGAAGCACTGGTCCCGCGCTGCGGGACCAGTGGCACCCTATCATGTGACTTCGCGGACCACCGCACACAGACGTGTGGCACTGGTTACCACGCAGTGGAACCAGTGTGCCGTGCTCCCCATTCCTC
This sequence comes from Candidatus Zipacnadia bacterium, assembly GCA_029821745.1. Classification (GTDB taxonomy): domain Bacteria; phylum Armatimonadota; class Zipacnadia; order Zipacnadales; family JABUFB01; genus JALGSS01. Next base: position 1,184 of record JALGSS010000428.1, on the reverse strand, counting down.
GCCAGTAGAGACCCAGCACCTGCTGGGTTTCCGGGGCCGGGGGTAGGTGACGTCCGCGACGCAACACTAAGATCCCGCTACGTGGCGACGAGTGCCGCCCGTACGTCTGCGAGGTCACATGAAACGCGAGGGAGCAGCATGATTCGGGAACCCACGCGGCGCCCGATTCGCGCCACGGGCATGCTCGCGATCTGCGCACTGACCCTCTGCGCCTGCCTGAGAGCAGACGAGCTGCGCGTACAGGTCGTCGTGGACCCCGCCGAGCTCCTCGGCCCCATCAACCCCTTCATCTTCGGGGCCGGGATCGACGCGAAGACCAACCCGCTTCGGGCCCCCAAGTACCCCGACAAGGTCCTGCAATACATCGCCGAATCCGGCTTGCGGATCGCGCGCTTTCCCGGCGGCTTCGTCTTCAACCGCAATGACCACCGGGGGGCTTGGGCGAACTTCTACTGGCAGGACCATATCGGCAAGAACCCCGATCATCACCCGACCGAAGTCTACGACCTGGACACCTTCCTCCAGCTCTGCGAGCGCTTCAGTATCGAGCCTCTGATGCAGATCAATTTCGTGGGTGAACCCGAAGAGTCCGTGCGAGGCTACATCGAGTACCTCGTCGGCGACGGCGACATCGACGGCGATGGGGTCAACTGGGCCGCCAGGCGCGTCGAGAACGGTCGCTCCGAGCCCTACCGGATCAAGTACTGGCAGTTGGGGAATGAAGTCCACAGCTATGCGCAGGGGTTCCATATGAACGCCGAGGGCGCGCGGGAGTACGCGGCTGCCCTGGATCGCCTCGTCCCGATCATCCGGCGAATGTCCCCCGGCGCGAAGGTCCTCGTCCCCTTCATTAATGTGCAGCGCCCGCGCTCGGGGATGAAGCTCGACGTTGGCGACGCCGACATCAACTTCGCCACCAGCAGCGAGTTCGCCGTGGCCTTTCTGAGGAACCTGCGGGTCGAGGTCGACTACTTCGACTGGCACTTCTACCCGGCCAACGGTTGGGGCGGGAACTGGCCATATATTGGCGCCGACGACGAGTGGAAGCATTACTACTGCTGGGGGACCAAGTTCCGCGAGTGCTACGACGCGATCGTCAAGCTCATGGCCGCCGAGTGCACGCAGGCCCCGCCGCCACGAATCATGGTGGGCGAGTGGTCCGGCGACTGGACGGGCGCGATTTT
>JALGSS010000427.1 GCA_029821745.1 Candidatus Zipacnadia bacterium | reverse complement strand
TTCTGCCTACCCGTGCAGGTTAGGGCGTATTGGGCGAGGGCACCGAGAGCTTCATTGAGCCATCTCCCGCATACGTCACCCGGTATGGGCTGGACAGTTTGCAGTCGATGCTTGTCAGCAACACATCCCCTGCGGGACCCTCAACCACCTTGTAGATGTACCCGGAACGCCCGTCGGGCAGGTTCAGCCACCACTGACCGACGGGTTCGTATGGCCCTTCCATCCGGTCCGCCATGAACACGAAGTTCCCCGCCTTGTGGTAGGCCTCAGGAGCTCCTTCGCGCAAGGCGTCATGCTGGAGCCCGCCGTGAGCCCCGAAGTACAGGTACCACTTGCCGTCCCGCGTCCAGACCTGCGGAGTCTCCATCCGCTCAAACCACTTGGGGAAGGCCCAGATTCCCGCCGGCTCCCACGAACTGAAGTCCCTGGAGCGCATGGCGGCCAGGCACCCACTCGTCTCTATCGGCTCGCCAACCACGCGCGCGTTGATCACCGCATAGAACCACCCGTCGAAGGGTTCGGGGTACACGTAGGGGTCGGCCAGAGGAAACCAAGTGAGCTCCCGGCCTTCCCACTCTCCCTTGAACTGGGCCCCGAAGGGCACCACGGGTCCATCGCCGACCTTCGACCAATGCACGAGGTCCTCGCTGACCGCAAGGCCCATGCCCGATGCCTTGCTGCCGCGCCCCGAGAAGAGCATCCACCAATTCCCGTCATGCCTGGCGACGCTCCCAGTAGCGATGGATAGGTCATTCCAGGTCCCGTGCACAGGCACGAGTGCCGGTCCGAGGTCGTCCCAGTTCACCAGGTCGTGGGAGACGGCGTGCCCAACGTGCTGGTGGCCGTGCTTGAGCGCCGGATCGGGCAAACACATGGGAGCCTGCAGGTAGAAAGCGTGATAGGTGTCACCATCCACTGCGAACCAGTAGTCCCACGTCCACATGCCCGGGGGGTGATACATGGGGACCTCCTGCGAGTGGCTGGGCGGCCCGAGCATCACGCTCGCGGCGACCAGAACCAGCGCCAGTGATATGCGTCGGCAGGCTTTCGGCATTGTCGGCGACCTCACGCGATCTGGGGTGTGTGAGACCGTCCGTGCGCAACGGGCCACTAGACGTATGGCTATTCCCGGCGGCCCGCGCCCGGACCTGCCGAGTCTGAGGCGACGCGGAGTGCTTCCGGCGTTGCTTGACGCTGTTCTTTCGCAGGTGCTACGATCTGGCCATGACTGAATCAACGCATCCTCGCCCGGCTTCCGAACCCTTCGACGACGTTGCGGCCGCTGAACGCCTGACGCAAGCGCGGGATTCCCTGCTGCGCGAAGTGGGCAAGGTCATCGTCGGCCAGGAGGAGGTCATCGAGCAGCTACTCATCGCGCTGTTCTCGGAAGGGCACTGCCTGTTCATCGGCGTGCCGGGCCTGGGCAAGACGCTTCTGGTGCGCACGCTGGCCCGTTGTCTGGACCTGCAGTTCTCACGCATCCAGTTCACGCCTGACCTGATGCCGGCCGACATCACCGGGACGGACATCATCCAGGTTGATTCGGCGACCGGTGAACGCAGCTACCAGTTCATGACGGGCCCGATCTTCGCGAACATCGTGCTGGCCGACGAGATCAACCGGACCCCGCCGAAGACCCAGAGCGCCCTGCTGCAGGCAATGCAGGAACGCCACGTGACGGCAGGCGGCCGGTCGTATCATCTCCCGCCGCCGTTCTTCGTCCTGGCGACTCAGAACCCGATCGAGCAGGAGGGCACGTACCCGCTGCCGGAGGCGCAACTGGACCGTTTCATGCTGAGCGTCCACCTCGACTACCCAAGCGAGGAAGAGGAACGCACAATCGTGGCAACGACGACCTCCAACCACGAGCCGGACGTCCACAAGGTGATGTCCGGAGAGGAAGCGCTGCGGCTCCAGAGGGTAGTGCGGCAGGTTCCGGTGAGCGAAGACGCCCTAAGCTATGCCGTGCGTCTGGCGCGTGCCACGCGTCCTCCGAGCCCCGACAGCCCTGGGTTTGTCAAGGAGTGGGTGACATGGGGAGCCGGGCCACGGGCCAGCCAGTCGATGATCCTCGGCGCGAAAGCGCGCGCGCTGCTGTCAGGTCGCCTGGCGGCCTCGCGTGATGACGTCGCGCAACTGGCGCTCCCTGTGCTTCGCCACCGGATGATCCCGAGCTTCGCCGCCGAGGCCGACGGGATCGACACCCTCGAGATCATCAACCGCCTGCTGGAAACGGTTCCCCGGGAATAGGAGCGGGACAGGCCATAAGACCTGTCCCGCCGCAACAGGAAAAGCGCGCACACGCTTGTCAGGCCAACAACGCCATCCCCTCGGGCGTCTTGGCCCACCACTTCAGCATGTGGATGCGGTAAGCCGCGTATTCGGGACTCCTGGACGGGGACTCCTCCACGGGGATCGCCGCGAGCTTGCCGACGTCCTGTCCCTCGAACTGCTTCAGGAATGCGTCGACAGTCATGATGGACGCCTCGTCGATGGAGGAAGCCGTGGTCTTGGCGATGGCGGTGCAGGCACAATCAACATCGCCGCAGCAGATGACTCCGGCACGGTCGGCGGTGAGTTCACAACGCTGTTGCCACGCGTGGCCGAGCTTCTTGAGGCGGGCCAATTCGTCGCGACTAAGGCCCAACTGGTCGACCTTGATGACGTCCCCGAGGAAGTCGCGCAGGGTGCTTGCCAGGTCGCCCGCCAACTGCGCCTTCCGGTCCGTGACGATCTTCACAACCTGCATCTGGGCAAGGTACTGGGTGTTGAGATGGCCGACCTCGCGCCCGATCTGGAACAACGCCTCCTTGGTGTTCATCGCCCGCAATACCCCCGAAGGAGCAGCCAGGACAGGCGGGGCATCCTTGATCAGGACCGGGTGCATACAGCGTTCGGGGAAGACGAACAACTCCGGCATCTCAACTCCGAGGCGCGCGGCAGCTATCTTGGTAGCCTCGAACACCTTCTCGTGGAGGCTCGGGGTCGCGTGTGCGCACAGGTTGAGCACGTACTCCCAGGCTTCCAGATCGCCCCACAGTTCCTGTATCTTCGCCGTGGCTTCCGCGACAACGGGCTCTGCTTCCCACCGCGCCAGGTATTCTGCGTCCTGCTCGAACATCCAGGGGAATGTCTGGGGTTCCGGGCCGCCGTCACCCCCGTTGTTTCCCACCTCCACAACTTCCTCCTCCACATCTTCGCCTTCCCAATCATCGAGGATATCGTCGGTGTGAGAGCTGGAGATGAAGGGGTCCCCCCCCGCTTCGCCAGTGTCCTGTTCGCCCTCATACTCATCGCCGTCGTAGAAATCTCCCATATCTGCGACGTCTTCAGTCACTGGACTGGTGCGCGCGACGACGAATGGGTCCGGCGCGATGGACTGGAGGCGTCTGAGACGCTGCGCGGTTGCCGGGTCTACTTGCTCAAGCAGTTGCCAGGCATCCGCGTGCTGCCTATCGGTGAGGATAATCTCCTCCAGCTCGCGGCTGGCCTTGCGGGGCTCATCGATCTGCGAGAAGTACTGCGCCAACCACATTCTCACTTCCAGGAAGGATGGGTCATCGTCGAGTGCCAGACGCGCCAACTCCATCGCCTTGGCTTCATGTCCCTTCTGCAGCTCGTGTTGGGCTTGGTGCCACTTGAGCATCGCTGTCTTGCGCTCGGGAGACACATCGTCCATTGCCATGATCATTGCCTCCGTAAGGGTTGGCGCGGCGGGCGGCCGGGCCCGCCTCGTGTTGGCACGTCTCCTACTTATCGTAGAATTCGCCGTGCAGACAAGCATTCCTTCCGGAATCGCCAGAATATCGCCAAATTCACCGACCGGCCACACTGAGATGCCAATCTCAGGAAGGAGCGGCGAAGCGAATAGGCGCGGCCCCGCCGGCGTTAGTCGCCGGAGGCCGTCTCTGCCCCCTCGATTTCCACCACCGTCAGCCCGCTTCCGGGTACCCGTATCGAGAAACGCGATCCGTCGGGCCGCACCAGCAACGAGGGGTACTCGGTCAGGATGTCCACGCGGCTGATGGGTCTGCCGACATCGATGGTCGGGCGAACGTAGTAGAGTGTCTTGTTCTTGATGGCGACCCGCAAGGTGCCGTCGGAGCACTCGGAAACCATCGCCGCCACGTCATCTGCCTGTTCGGTCACAGCGAAGTCGCCCGACACAGCCGAGACCGTCGCCGCACAGGCATCCAGGAACTCGTCAGACACGGCCCGGGCGGTCATGTAGTCCCAGTAGCCCCGGGGTTCTGGAATTCCGAGAATGTCTTCGGGGAACTCGGAGGCTTCCTGGGGCGGGAGCACCGGCGTCTCGGGGAGATCCGCCCCGTACGCGGCACAGCAAAACGCGTGATCAGCCACGGTGTCCTCAAATGTGAAGTCCGCCGGCGGCAACGCTCCCGTTCCCTGCCCGACCGTGAACAAGTGGGGATTGATGACGAGCAGCGTCCCATCGGCGCCGTCGAGAGCATTGACGCGGACCGTGGACTGCACCGGCGCTCCCCGTGTCATCAGTTGGAACAGGATTCCGTGGGGGATCTGCGTACGCGCCTCAGTGAATGCGTCCCGCTGTCCTTCCAGGGCGGCGTCCGACCAGACCAGCGTTGCCCCGTGGACGCGCCGGGGCACGTCCGAGAATGCCAGCGCCCAGCGTTTCCGCAGCCAGCGCCAGTGCTCCGGGTCCAGACCGTCCCCGAGGCACACGAGGAATCCGTCGGCGCACGGAATGAGGGCACCGTCGCCGCGCGTGTGGAACACGTTTGCCAGGCTGTAGATCTCTTTCTCCAGCACCGTGGGGATGTGCCGTACCGCGTCCCATTCCTCCACCGTATCGTGGGTGTTGTGCAGGAAGATCAGCTTCGTGTCGGGGACGTAGGCTTTGATGAGCATCAGCATCGACAGGAATTCGAAATGCCGCGCCACATCGCCGGCGCCCACCCGCGGGTCCATCCACAGCCCTGCTGCAGCGGTCTCCACGATGATCGCATCGACCCCGGTTTCGGCGATGCGTTTGTAGTCCACCCCGTAGCGGTAGCGGGCCTCGAAGGGCGCCCGGCCCCAGGCGGAGTTCACGACCGCCTTCTTGCCTGCCCCGTGGAGGGCGTCCACCATCGTCTGCCAGAATCGCGCCCAGCGATCGACCCAAAACTCGATCCACTCATGCCGAGCGTGGCGCCAGATCCAAACTGGTCGATCATGTCGTCGGAGACGCAGACTTCCCATATCGGCCCGTTGAGGGGGCCATACCCATCAGCGCCATGCCAGCCGTCGAAGCCGTAGTACTCCATCACCTCGACCAGCTTCCCGCTGAAGTGGTCCTGGAACCACGTGCCGTCATCAAGCCGCGAGAGAACGTTGATCGCCGACGCCCAGCCGTGGGACCTGAAGACCATGCACACTTCCCGGTGGTCGCTCACCCATTCGTGGTGGAAGGCGTTTCCGTAGAAGCGCGTGAACACTGTCAGGTAGACATCGATGCCCCGGCTGTGGAGTTCGTCGATGAGGCCGCGGAGCTGGGTGTTCGTCCACACCTGCCGCTGCCGGTGAGGGTTGAAGTCGTGCCCGTCGCGGGCGCAGAAATCAGGTGGGAGCTCGACCTCGCCGTCCACGCCCTCGTGGGACAGCACGAAATCGGGGGAGGTCATAAGCAGGCAGATGGCGGTGGGCACGAAGCCGGCCGTGTCGATGTAGCTGCCCACGCCAAGGTCTTCCTCGCTGTTGTCGAAGCCGATAAGCTCCGTCCAGATCCATCGCTCGTGGGGCCGTTGCTGCAATTCCATGCTGTCGCTCCCTGCGAGTGAACTGCGTGAGCCGGCGAACGCCATTGCGCCATGAGGCTGTTCGGCGTCGGGCGTGATGAACCTTCCCCGCGACGAAGTCATTCCGGAGACATGAAACCGCCCTCGCTTCGTGGTATAATCGCGTCCAATCCCTCGCCAGTCCACGCGGAAGGACAAACGCGCCATGAGAAGTGCGACGCTGTGTTTGACCGCAGTCGTTTTCCTCGCCATGCCTGCATTAGGTACGCCACCCGATCACGCGGAATGGGAGCAGACCTTCGCCGACGAGTTCGACGGCGACTCGGTCAACTCGGATGTCTGGGCGTCTCAACACTCCATCCGCGGAGGCGAGAAACCGGAGGGACGCTGGCCGGAGAACAACGTCATCGAGGATGGCGTCCTGCGCCAGATCACGAAACGAGAGGACCCGCCACGTGAGGGCAAGGAATGGTCCACTGCCCACATCTGGACGAAAGAGTTCATGCAGAAGTACGGGTACTTCGAGGCCCGGATGAGATACGGACGCTACCTCAACAACGCCTTCTGGCTCTGGCGCCCGGGAGGCAATCCGCGACCTCATTTCGAGATCGACATCAACGAGGGCCACACGCCGCGCCAGGTCGCGATGACCTTCCACTTCTACACCTACGAAGAGGGACAGCCGCGGGGAGACCTCTGGTCCACGAGCAGGACCTGGGACGCGCCTGTCGACCTCGACGAGGACTTCCACATATACGGCTGCGAGTGGAATGAGAAGCTGATCATCTGGTACTTCGACGGCAAGCCCGTGCGCGTCCTGGAGAACCCCAACGCTCACGCACCGGCGGACATCCGCCTGAGCACCGTCATCATGACCCATCAGCTCGCGAAGGACGGCGCCGACATCACCGGCCTGGACGGCGTGAGCATGGACACGGACTGGGTCCGCGCCTACCGCAAGGTCAAGGACCTGCGCGAGCCCACGCTGCCGGAAGCGGAGCGGTTCGAACTGCCGCGGATCGTGGAGCAGGACCGGCAGGTCGACCTCACCGGTGAGAGAACAGAGCTGATGACCGAGGACTTCGAGGGCGCGCAGGCCGGACTGCTGCCCGATGGCTGGCAAGTCGGCGACCGGGAGCCCACCGTCGAGGCGGACACGGCGTCTGACGGGAAGCCTCTTCTGGCCGAGGAGAACCAGGCCCTACGCCTGGGCCCCGGCGACTACGTGTTCCGCTTGTTCGAGGGTCCTGTCACCGGGCGCGTTGAGATCGAACTGAACGCGTACAATCCGCCCGGACGCAGTGAGGGTCTGCTCCTGGTAACCCTCGGCGACTTCGACCAGAGTGATGCAGAGGGCGTCAAGACCTCCTATTACACGGGGGACATCGGCCCGTACATCCACTGGTACTACCGGGGGTTCCTGAGCTACTACACGGAGACGGACAAGTGGACCCACTTCGCCCGGCGCACGCGCGGCACGTGGGATCACTTCCGCTTCGTGCTTGATGTGTCGCAGGGCGTCTTTGACTGCTACGCGGGAGATAGCGGCGCTGAGTTCATCGGCGGCGGCGTGTTCCGGCACCGGCAGAAAGCGGCGCGCGGCATAGGCTTGCGGCACCGGGGCAGCAAGGGCACGGTCTACGTCGACAATGTCACCGTCAGGCGCATCGACTAGGCCTCAACGGCACAAGTCTGCGCCATGACGGCGCATGGGCCGATGGCCCCAGACCCCATTACTCGCCAAGGGGCTTCAAGACAACCGGCCACCTGCGCGAGGTCGGCTGCAAGTTCGGCCAGTGGCTCGACGTGATCTTCATGCAATTGATGTCGGCTGGGGGCGACGAACCATGAGACTCACCCGCTTCGACGAGAACCCGATCGTCCGGCCGGACATGCTGCCGGGGGATGACGGGAAGAATATCAATGGCCCGTCGCTGATCCGCGTCCCGGACTGGCTGCCGAACCCTCTCGGGACATACTACTTGTATTTCGCCCACCATGGGGGCAAGTGCATCCGCCTGGCCTACGCCGATGACCTCCACGGGCCGTGGACGATCCACGAACCCGGCACACTTCGCCTGGAGCAGACTCCATGCCACGGGCATGTCGCCTCGCCCGATGTCCACGTCGACAGTGATCGCCGCGAGATTCGCATGTATTACCATGGCCCAGTGAAGGACGCGCAAGGGAACTGGCTCGGGCAGCTCAGCTTCGTCGCCCGGTCACCCGACGGCCTGAGCTTCGAGAGCGGCGACGAGGTTCTGTCCTCCTCCTACATGCGGGCATTCCATTGGAACGGCAACTGGTACGCGGTTGTTATGCCAGGAGACATCGTCCGCTCGGGAGACGGGCTGGGCGGCTTTGAGGCCGGCCTCCGGGCATTCCCGTACGGGGGCATCAAGTCCCGCATGCGCCACCCGGCGGTGGTCCTGCGAGGGAACAGGCTCGGCGTCTTCTACTCGCGGGTCGGCGACGTGCCCGAGCATATCGTTTACTCGGAGATTGACCTGTCCGGAGACTGGACCACCTGGCAGGCCACGCCGGCGGTAACCGTGCTTGAGCCGGAGTTGGCCTATGAGGGCGCCGACCTTTCCGTCGAGCGATCCGTCGACGGCAGCGCAAAGGAGCCGGTCCGTCAGTTGCGCGACCCCGCCATCTTCGAGGACAATGGGGATACGTGGCTGCTATACAGCGTGGCGGGCGAGAACGGAATTGCCATCGCCACGGTGAATGAAGGGGGGTGAGATGCATGGGTCTTCTGGGATGGAATGAGTGGCTGCTACTCGGCCTGATCGTCGCCGGAGTCATCATCTGGGTGGCAGCCATCGGCGATTGCGCGAGGCGCCAGTTCTCCGACGCCAATGAGAAGCTTATATGGTTGTTTGCCGTCGTGCTGATAGGTGCCCCGGCTGCACTAATCTACTGGTTCTTCGGCCGACCAAGGGGCACACTGGCCTGACGACAGGCGACAATCCGGCTCAATTGCAGGGGGTGCCTGATGGGACCAACAACCGTTCCCGCTGGACCGCCGGAGGCCGCCGGCATCGTGTTCATGGTCCTCTTCTTCGGCTTCTACGCGCTGATGTTCCTGTTCATGATGGCCGCGATGGCCTTCTGGATCGTCGCGCTGATTGACTGCGTCCGCCGGGAATTCGCCGATCCCAACGAGAAGATCGTCTGGGTCCTCGTGATTGCTCTGGCGCACTGGATCGGAGCCCTCATCTACTGGTTTGTGGGCAGGCCGAAGGGAACCATGCCGACGGGCGCGAAACAGCCTCCACCAACGCACTAACGCCTGACGTCAACACTAACCTACCGTCGCCGCAAGGGTCGCTGAAAGGGACACGCAATGGAGCTGAACCACATCAAGCTCCAGGATGCCGCCACGGGCGCATACCTGGGCAGCCCGAGCATCCTGCGCCTCGCCAACGGCGACATCCTCGCCGGCCACGACTACTTCGGCAATGGCGCACCCCGCACCCGCGAGCATGAATGGGGCCTCACCAGCGTCTACCGATCCAGCGACAACGGGGGAACCTGGACCGAGGTCAACCACATCATGGGCCTGTTCTGGGGCAACCTGTTCGAGCACAATGGCGCGGTCTACACCCTCGGCATCTCCCAGGAATACGGGTCGGTGGTCATCCGCCGCAGCGACAACAACGGCGACACGTGGACCCACCCGCGAGACAGCAAGTCGGGCCTCCTGTTCCGTGGCGGCGCCTTCCGCACGAACCCCAACTACCACTGCGCGCCGGTTCCCGTGCTGAAGAAGGACGGTCGCCTGTACCGCGCGGTGGAGGACTGCGAGGACGCGGTCTGGGGCAATGGCTTCAAGTCCTGCGTCATCTCATGCCCGGAGGATGCCGACCTGCTGTTCGCCGACAACTGGACCATGAGCAACAAGCTCATCTGCAAGCCCGAATGGGTCCCGGAAGCATGGGGCGAGGTGCCGGTGCGGGGCTGGCTGGAGGGCAATGTGGTCGAGACGCCCTCCGGCGACATCTGGAACATCCTGCGCTTCAACTCCGCGCCCGCCGTGGACAAGGCCGCGATCATCACGGTCCACGACGAGGGCTGCCGGATCAGCTTCGACCCGGACACGGGCTTCATCGACTTCCCCGGCGGCATGACCAAGTTCACCATCCGCCGTTGCCCGAAGACGGGGCTATACCT
>JALGSS010000426.1 GCA_029821745.1 Candidatus Zipacnadia bacterium | reverse complement strand
CTACAACGCCTGGGGCGAGGTGCTGGACAGGACGGGCACCACGGTCAATCCGCACGGATACGTGGGAAGCCAGAGGTACTACGAGGCCGCCGACGCGGCGCTGATGTTGCTGGGGCTGAGGTACTATGTCGCTGGCCTGGGGCTCTTCCCGTCGGTTGACATGTTGTGGCCTCAGAGCCCGGCGTACTCCTACTCGCACAATGGGCCCACAGCCAATGCAGACCCAACGGGAACACGATGCTGCCCCAAGACCGTGTCCCATTCGCTCTCCCAAGCGCGGTGCGATGAGAAGTTCAAGGCCTACAATACGCTGTGCTGGTACAACTACTTGGCCACGTGGGATCTGAAGGTGGATCTGACCAAGAACGTCAGCAAGCATGAGCATTGCTGGGTGAAGCAGTGGGAACGGGAAGACGGCGGCAAATGGCAGGCTGACGATGCTCAAGGCTGGCCATACCCGATGAAGAAGACGTACGGCGGACAACGGCCTGGTAGCACTCCGTGGGTGGCCTCGCTCACGCAATACGATACACCGGGCATTCACTCGCGGGGCTCATACCTGCCCATAAACTTGGCGACTGACAAGTTGTATGTGGACTTTGTTACGTGCCTATGCACGGTGGAAGGAGATAACCGTTGTTTCCGGTGGCGTGTTGAGTTCGAAATCAGCAACGGCATGCAGGTCGCCTGCAGCGCCGTTGACAAGGGAAAACTGCCCGGGGCACAAGCACCTGGCCCGTGTGTGCCGCGGGACTCCAAGGCGACGCACGCCTGACACTAGGACTTGAGGTGGAGCGCGGCATGGCCAGACAGGCTCGTGACGGGCCCCTGCGTGCGCTGGCATCGTTCTTGCTGGCGACCATGGGATGGTATGCCATGTTCAGCCATGTGAAGTGGCGTTGTCCCGGCGGGTCACGCTTCCCGTTGGGTCTGGCAGCAGCTCTGCTGCTCGTCTCAGCATCACTGGTGTTGGCAGTGCTGACGCTCCGGCAGCGGGAAGGCGCGGTCACGGTCGTGGTGTGTTTCCTTGCCTCGGCGATCGCCTTGGGCTGCTTGGCCTACGCTGTAGCGGTCACCATTGCCGTCCATCCGTGAGGTGGAGTTGGTCAACTGCGGCAAGGGGAAGCATCCCCGGCGGGGCGTCGCGGATAGGAGATCCCTGGGAGGTGCCCCGCGATGAGCCCTCGCTGCAACAGGGAGACTCGGCTAACCGTTGCTCCCGCTGGACTCAGCTTGCTCTTGCTGGCACTGGCGCTGACGGGGTGTCGGGTTTCTGGGGAAGATCCAGCGCGTCTGTCTGAGGCCTGCGACGTCGCAGCCACGCATGCGGCCCCGACGCCCCAAGACATGGTCCCGGTGGGGGCGCCGCTGGTCGACGTGTGGGCCGAAGAGATAGCTGCCTGGACGCCCGGCCAGCCGAGCGACTTCGCTTGGCAACCCAACTCCGACATTGTCGCTTTCCTTCTGCACACGTGGCAGCACGTGCGTAGCCCAGAAGGTAGTGAGAGGACTGAACTACGCCTGTTCGACACGATCAGCGGCACCATGAGGACTGTCCTGCGAGCGGACGGCAGCTCATTGGGCTACCCAACTTGGTCGGAGGACGGGTCTCGCCTGTACTTCCTGCAACGCTTCAGAGAGCGATCGGCGGAGGAGGGAGTGCACACGTGGTGGCAGGTGTGCGCGGCTGACCTCGACGGCCAGGATGTTGCCACACTCGGGATAACGCAGGTGGCACTATGGGGCACCGGTGGAGAGACCCCGCTCCCCGACGAAGCCGTGATTCTCCCGAAGCGCCACAAGGTGATCGTTTCCGCACGTAGTGGAGAGCCATCGCGGGCTGGAGTCAGCCAGTCGCTCTTCGTCTACGACTGGCGTTCCGAGGAAGTCCGGGAGCTGCGTACTCCTGCGGCTGCTCCAGAGTCACGACAGCCCGGCAGGGAGGTCGCCCGCCGCGAGTTCCGTGACCTGAGGCGCGATCGGGAAGCAAGTCGCGTCCTCTGCGCGGACGGAGGGGCGGTTTGCGGGCTGGACACAGACGATCTGTGCGACGGTGTAATCTCGCCGCGCGTCCTCTTCCAGCACGATGGTGAGGTCGTTTCCCCAGCTGGAAGGCCTGGAACGACCCAGATCAGCTACCTGCGCTACGACGCAGGCAACAACGGGTTGGGATTCCTATACCTGCGAGACATGGACACCGGCCAGGACGTGCCAGTGCTGCCTGCGGAGGACCGCGCCGCGCTGCGATGGGCGGCGCCGACCTACAGCTCTCACTGGCACAGCTCCTACACGTGGTCGCCTGACGGCCAGCGTCTGATCTTCTGCATCTACAGCGCGGTCTGGGTGCTGAAGGTCCCGCCTGCGACTCAGGAGTGACTGGGAGAGGAGCACCATGGTGCAGGACCCGACGGGCACCACCTACTGGACCTACGACGCCGTCAGCCGCATCATCTCCGAGGAGGGGAATTGAAATGGGTCACCGGAGCGTCTTCTACTATGACAGCCGCAGCAACCTGACGTGCGTGCGCGACCCGGACCTGGGGCTGACGTACTACACCTACGACGCGGGCAATCGCATGAGTTCGGCGCAGAACCCGTTCGGCGAGGTGACCTACTATGACTACACGCCCGGCGGACGGATGACCAAGCGCGTCCTGGGCAATGACAGCGCCAGCTACTATGAGTACGACACCATCGGCCGGACCACCAAGGTCGACAACCGCAAGAGCGACCTGACCGTCGTGTCGAGCTTCGAGTATGAGCGCGACGCGGTGGGCAACCCGGTGAGCATTCTGCGCGAGGACGACTCGGTGGTGTACTACGAGTACGACGCCAAGCACCAGCTCACGCGCGAGACCCAGCGCGACGACCAGGGCCAGGACATGTACGCCTACGAATGGGATTACGATGCGGCGGGCAATCGAGAGTACCAGGTCTTCAACGGCACGGCGACGTATTACGAATACAATGCGGCCAACGAGCTGCTGACCGAGACCACCGGCGCGGACACGATCTACTACCACTACGACGGGTGCGGCAACACGACAGCCAAGCAGGAGGCGTTGGGCACCACCTACTACCAGTGGGATCACGAGAACCTGATGACGCGGATTGACTTCCCCGACGCGTCGCACAACTACTTCGCGTACGACGCGGACAGCAAGCGCGTGGAGAAGCGCGACAGCGAAGGCTACACGCGGTTTGTCTACCAGGGCCCGGATATGCTGCGGTTGCTGCTGGAGTGTGACGGGGACGGCGACACGCAGGTGCACTACACGGTGGGCGCCGGCTTGGAGGCGATGCGGCGCGCAGACGGCGGCGACATCTCCGCCGGCGACAGCAGCTTCTACCACTACAACCACCTGGGGACGACCGTGGCCCTCACCGATGCAGAAGAGTCGCTGACCGACACGTATAGGCACGACGCCTGGGGTGTGCAACTCGCCAACACCGGGAGCACCGTCAACCCGCATACGTATGTGGGGCAGCAGCGTTACTACCGGATGCCCGAGGCCGTCCTCTACCATGCGGGGTTCAGGAACTACGGGCCGGCGGTCGGTAGGTTCGTGAGCGTTGATCCACAGCGCGACGGACTCAACTGGTATGCATACGCAAATCAGTGTGCCCCGGCTGCTATTGATCCCGAGGGCCTCGCAGCTTGGCGCGACGACAGGTTTGCTTGGACGGCAACCGACATCGAGCGGTACCACTGGGCCGCAATTGACTGGCTGAAGAACGCCTATAGAACGCCCGATAGGTGGCAGACCGTTGACTGCGCCGATTTGGCCATGACGATGCTGGTGGACATTGCGTCTCGGATGGGCAAGAGAGTCTGCCTCTTCAATCCCCAGAGAGAGCCGCATAGAACGCGCGAGTTCAACTCAACGGACCGCGTGTACGTGAACTCCCGGCAGTATCTGGAGGCCGTGAAGAGGAAGATCGGTGCCAAGCACCTCCGAGCCACGAACACCCTGCCGGTTGCGTGGCGCATGTCAGCGCGAGCAGGGGATCTATTCGTGTCTTCCAGCCATACGCGAGTCATACTGAGTATCTACCCCGGTTCCGAGACAGGCGAACTGATGGCGAAGTACTATGCGACGGACCCCGGCGGCCCTCTGAAGTTCGAGACGACGACCTATCACTTGGCGAACATAGGCGGCGGGCCAAGACGTTGGGCGTTTGACAACTTCTTTGATCCCGTCTGCTGCGACAAATCCCATGGGATGTGAGGACTATGAGAGCAACCATTGGAGCCGTCTTGCTGGCAGCATGTTGTGCCGCGAGCTTTCATATAGGACGGCTCTATGAGTCGCGCCGCTGGGAAATTGCATCGCCTGCAGTCAGGGCCGCGTGGAAGGCAAAGGAAGGGCCGACAGCAGAACGCTTGCTTCATGCACAGCGTGCCATAGAGCTGGATGAAGAATACTTGCTCGGCTATGTATTGAAGGCGAGGGCGTGGTATGAATCGGGGCGAAGCGAAGCACCAGAGCATGTGACAAGCATACTGAGGCAGGGCATGGACGCAGCAGAAGTTGATCACGCGCTGTATCTTCTCTGGCAGGCGAACCTCCAACGGCAGGACATGGAAGGCGCCAGACTTTACCGCGAGTGTCTACTCCGAGTGGGTGGCGAATGGGGACAGGGGAACTGAGATGGGTCACCGGAGCGTCTTTTACTATGACAGCCGCAGCAACCTGACGTGCGTGCGCGACCCGGACCTGGGGCTGACCTACTACACCTACGACGCGGGCAGT
>JALGSS010000017.1 GCA_029821745.1 Candidatus Zipacnadia bacterium | reverse complement strand
GCCGTGCCCGGTGGGAATGCCACCACCGGCGGCGTGGCGGCCTTCTGCGGGGAGACCGCGGGGCAGGGAGAAGTGTTCGACGAGATCATCGCGGACCTGGAGCAGTTCCAGGCCATCGTGCCCTACCAACCGTACTCGCAGTTGGAGGCCCGGGTCTTCGACCACGAAATCCTGGCCCTCGTCCTGCAGGAGCTCTTGCTGCGTCGCGGCGTCAAGCTTCTGCTCCACACCCGCCTCGTGGATGTATGCCTGGAAGGCAACCGGATTTCTGCCTGCATCCTCTGCGGCAAGTCGGGCCCCGAGGCGCTGCGCGCGCCCGTGTTCATCGACTGTACGGGAGAGGCGGATGTGGCGCGGCGTGCAGGGCTCGCAACGGTGAAGGGTCGACCGGAGGACGGGCTGCAACTGCCGATGTCGCTGATGTTCTTCGTGCGACACGTGGAGCCCGGTGACGCACACCCACAACTGCCCGACGGGTGGCTCGACCCCGTCCGGTCTGCCGAGGACTTGCCGATGACGAGCATCTGGCCCAACGGCCCGCGCGCCAACGCGCTCAAGGTCAAGATCCCGATGTTCGACTCTACCGATACTGAGAGCATGACCGCCGCCGAAGTGCGCGCGCGACGCCGGATGATGGAGGTCCTTGACTACTACCAGCGCGTCGAAGGCCGCCCGTGGATGCTCGACCACTGCTCACCCCAGATCGGCATCCGCGAGGGCTGCCGGATCGTGGGCGACTATGTGCTCACGGTGGATGATCTGCGGGCCGGCGCGTGCTTCGAGGACGCCATCGCCCGCGGGGTCTTCTATCTCGACGGGCATAAGCCCGACGACGAAGGCCGCACGTACATTCTCAGCCAGGACGAGATGGGAGTGCCGCCGTACCAGATCCCGCTCCGCAGCCTGATCGTCCGGGATGCCGCAAACCTGCTCGCCGCCGGGCGATGCTTCTCCGCCGAGCAACTCGCGCTGTCATCCGCCCGCGTCTCGACCACCTGCGCGATGATGGGGCAGGCCGCCGGGATCACAGCGGCCCTCGCAGTCGACCAGCACTGTGACCCCCGCGAAGTCGATGCGACCCAGGTCCGCCGCTGCGTCGAAGCCCGTGGAGCCAACCTGCTGGTCTAAGCCGGATGCGTCTTACCGCACCACGATCTCCCGCAGCCGCACGATATCGTCCGCCGGGCAGGACTGGGTGAAGAGAACCCGCAGCGTCCTGACCGTCACCGGCTTAAACTTCAGGACCGGCTCCAGCTCCCTCTGGTCCCTGACCGAGGCGACCGTGCGCCATCCGTTCTCTACGGGAATCTGCACGTCGAATCCCCGGGGCACGTACTCGCTGGCGTCCGCGGGCATGCCCTGGGTGTACAGGTACAGCCGGACCGACTGCACCTTCGTCGGCCCGGCGAAGTCGAGTTGCAGCCAGTGCGGACCAGGGCCGTCGTCCGACAACCACCGGCTCATCTGATTGCGCGTCACGAGCCCGTCGATTGCGTTGTCGGGGATGTACCCGCTCTTCGCGTAGATGGAATCCGCTGTGGCCACCGTGCCGTTCTTCGCCGGCGCCAGGTTGTCGGTCACGTACCGGCCCAGTTTCGGGATCGCATTGAGCCGCTCCAGCGTCCGGCGCACTATCGCCCCGCGCAGGTCCCGAGGCGGCTTGTTCTCGGCGATGCTCAGAGCAGCCGCGCAGCCTGCCGCCTCGCCCAGAGGCATCGTGGTACCCATCACCCGCAGCGATCCGTGGGCCACATGATCGGCGCTGATGCAGCGCCCCGCTACGAGCAGATTCTCGACATTCTTCGGCACCAGGCAGCGGTACGGGATCTCGTAGGGTCTGCTCAGCCGCGCCCCGGCTGCGTCACCGGTACGGTCCGGCGAGTGGATGTCGATCGGGTAGAACCCTCGCGCGATGCCGTCCTCGAAAGTCGCGCCGGCTAACGCGTCTTCCCCGGTCAACACGTACTCGCCGATGATCCTGCGGGTCTCCCGCACGCCGATGTACTCCGCCGTGCTCAGCAGGTAGCAACCCTCGCACCCCGGCACATACTTCCGGTAGAAGTCCACGAGCTCCAGGGCCTCCCGCTGGGCCTCGACGTGGGAGTAGGTCAGGTCCTCGACCTTCAGCCCGCTGACTTCGGGGATGTTGATCGAGTTCACATTGACCACACCGTGTTCCCCGAGCACCACCGGCTGGATCGCGGCTCCCCCGGCGTACGGGACAGAGTAGTCGCTGTTCTCTCGCGCCTTCTTCACGAACACCGGAATGTCCATCCGCACCGGCATCAGCTTGGGCACGTTCACGTTCCCGAGCAGGAACACGAGGGTCTGCGTCTGGGTCTCATCATCGCGCCCACGCCCAATCTCAACGGGAGCGCCGGCCTTCGCGGCGATGTCCCCGTCACCTGTGCAGTCGATGACCACTCGGGCGCGAATCGCTTGCGTCCCCGCCTTGTTCTCCACGATGATGCCCCGGATCGTCCCGTCGCGCACGATGGCGTCCACGGCCAGCGTGTAGAGCATGACCTTCGCGCCGGAATCCCGCAGCATGCTCAGGAGCACGTACTTCATGATTTCGGGGTTACGGTTCTGTTCGGCGCCACCGACACTCTGGAGCCGGTCGCAAAACTCGGCAACGACCCCCTCGGCGACGGTCCGGTTGAATGCCGGCGGCACGAAGCCCGTGGTCGCCATGCCGCCCAGGGACCCGGCGCGCTCGACAAGCAATACGTCGGCGCCCATGCGAGCCGCCGTGACCGCCGCCGCAACGCCGGCCAGCCCGCCGCCGACCACCAACACCTCTGTGTCCGCAACCACGGGAGCCTTCACGCTGCGCCTGACCGTCTTCCCGATCGGCTCGGGCTTGACCACGCCGGCGGCAATGCTCGTCCGTCGCGGGTGCCACGGGGGGCGCATCGCATTGCGCTTGTCCTCGATCGCTTTCGCTTCCCGGATCGCTTTCGCATTCGACCCGACGAGCCGCACGAAGTCCATCACAACCCGCGACGGCCGCTGCTCATTCGGCGAAGCGGGCATCAGCCCGAGCCCCGTCACAGCGCCCACATCGAGTCCGGCGTCGCGCATTTGCTGCACCGTCACCGTCACCCGCTTCCAGCCGGGCTTCTCGAGGGTCACCGGCACGGCCAGCTCCTGCTCCCCGGCTTCGATGATCAGCACCAGCGGGACGTGCGCGTCCGATCCGCTGTGCAGGTCGAGCACGAGGCGGTCATACGGGGCCCAGTTCGAATACACGAGCCCTTGTCGGCGTGCGAGGGCCTGGACCCTCGGTGTACCCTTGAGTGACGGGTGCCCGAAGAAGCGAAGCCGCATCGCCCCGGTTCCCTGCCGGCGTGGCGACGTGACGGGCTCGGCCATCGAATACTGCACGCGGCTGACGAACTGATCCACCTGCTCCCGCGTGTCGAGGCCGGACAGGACGGTGACCGTATCGCCCCATGCCCCGGCACACAGCGGGATCAGTAGCAGAAGGACGGCTCGTTGGATCATGGAATCGCTCTCCCTCAATGCTCGCTGGCTTCAGGCCGCAGCTTACGCCACGTGGCTATCTCTTAGCATACCAGTGCATGATAGCTGGGGGAAGTGCGCAGCTCGCGGTCGAACCCCTGCACCAAAGAAGGCGGCCGGCCCATTGTGGGCCGGCCGCCTTTTCCGCTCGTATCCAGTTGTCAGTTCCCGGCTTATCCCGCGACGATCTGTGCGATGATGTCGCCGGCCTTGTGGCAGTCGCCCGGCTCGCCCGTGACGGCCTTCACCTTGCCCTCGCCGAGGGCCTGGATGACCGCATTCTCGATGCACTTGCCGGCCTCGACATCGCCCAGGTGCTCCAGCATCATCCCGGCCGCGCAGATCGCGGCTACCGGACTCACCTTGTCCTGGCCCGCATGGCGCGGCGCGGAGCCATGAATTGGCTCGAACATGCTCACGCCCTCGGGGTTGATATTGCCGGAGGCCGCCACGCCCATGCCGCCCTGGATCATCGCCCCCAGGTCGGTGATGATGTCGCCGAACATGTTCGTGGTGACGATGACGTCAAACCACTCGGGGTTCTTGACGAACCACATGCAGCAGGCGTCGACGAAAGCGTACTCCTTGGTGAGGTCCGGGTAATCCTCGCCCACGTCGGCGAAGGTCCGGCGCCACAGGTCGTGGCCGTACGTCAGGACGTTGGCCTTGTCCACGCTGTGGACCGTGTTGTTCTTGTTGCGCTTGCGGCACAGCTCCATGGCGTAGCGCATGATCCGCTCGCAACCCTTGCGGGTATAGATAGCGGTCTGCGTCGCGACTTCGTCCGGCGTGTTCTTCTTCAGCCAGCCGCCGACGCCCGCATACATGTCTTCGGTGTTCTCGCGGACGACCACGAAGTCGATATCCGCCGGGCCCTTGTTCGCCAGCGGACAAGGCACGCCGGGGTACAGCTTGACCGGGCGCAGATTCACATACTGATCGAACTCAAAGCGCACCCTGAGCAGGATGCCATGCTCAAGGATCCCGGGCTTCACGTCAGGGTGACCGACAGCACCCAGGTAGATGGCGTCCATCTGCGAGAGCTCGTCCATTTCCGCATCGGTGATGATGTCACCGGTGCGCAGGTAGCGCTCCCCGCCGATCTCGTAGTCGACCGTTTCGTACTCGATCCCGAACTTCTTCGCCGCGACATCCAGGACTTTCAAGGCTTCGGCAGTGACCTCGGGACCAATGCCGTCGCACGGCAGAACTGCGATCTTATGCATGTCTATCACGTTCCCTCCACTAAAGTGAAATCCGAGTATAGCACATGTCGCCGGGATGGGGCCAACACGATGCGCACGCGTTCCAGGGGCGGCAAGCGGCACAGGCTGAAGGACAATCCGCAATCCAGAGAGAATGTCTTCATTGTGACCACCGACGGCCCAGAAGGGGAGTCCGATGACCCAGCCATTGCGCATCACACACCCACACGACGGGGATGTGCTGAACCGTCACGACGGCGTCGAGACGGAAACGCGGATCATGGTGCCTGTGCGCGGCACGTGCCCGACCGGCGCGGCGGTGACCGTAAACGGTGAGAATGCCCACGTGCAAGGCAATGAGTTCGCCTGTACGGTGCAATTGACCCGCAAGCGTGAGACGCTCACCGCGCGGTGCGGCGACGCCGAAGATGAGATCCTCGTCTGGTGGAACAAGGGAAGCCTCAAGCGATTCCGTTTCTCCATCGACGACAACATTCTCTGGCTCAAGGACCTGGGCACACACCCCGAGGACTACGCATCGCTGTTTGACCACTGGTACCTGGAGTTCTGGCGCCAGATGCACGAGGAAACCGGAACGAAGGTCCACATCAATATCTACTACCAGACCGAGGGCTTCGACCTGACTCAGATGCCGGAGAAGTGGAAGGAGGAGTTCCAGGCGAACGCGTGGTGGCTGCATCTGAGCTTCCACGCTCTCCAGAACGAGCCGAACCGCATTTACCGGAACGCGACGTACGCGCAGATGGCTCACGACTACGACCTGGTGTGCGGTCACATCCGGCGCTTCGCCGGGAACGAGGTCATCAGCAACACGACCACCGTGCATTGGGCAGAGTGCCCGAAGGACGCGGTCATCGCCCTGCGCGACCGAGGAATCGAGCGACTGATCGGGCTGTTCTGGGTGCGAGATGGTGTCTGCAACACCGGCTATTATTTCCCTCCCGACCAGTGCGACTATTGCCACAGCCGTGACGCCTGGTATGACCGCGAGACGGGGTTGCATTTCGTCTCGTGTGATGCAGTCGTGAATGGGCTCGAAGTCGAGCAGATCTATCCGCATCTGGACGAGCGGGAGCAATCACCCCACACCTGCGAGATGATCGAGCTGCTGATCCACGAGCAGTACTTCCGCAAGGACCTGGAGCGCTACTACCAGCCGACCATCGAGGACAAAGTGCGCACTGCCCTCAAATGGGTCACAGACCGCCACTACGAACCGGTCTTCTGGGGAGACGGCTTCCTGGGAACGCCCGAGTAAGCCGATGTTGCCGGGCCGCGTACCGGGATGCCTTCGTCGCGGCCCTGCTCTTCGTCCGAGCGGTCGGCAGCAGCAGCACAAAGCAGCAGGCCCGGCGGGGACTCTCCTGCCGGACCTTCTTGTTGTCGGGATCTTGCCGAGGGCTTCCCTACTCGGCGCTGCCCTGAGCTTGCAGGTCCTTCTTTACTTCCGCCTGGCGCTTGCGCACTGAGGCCATGATCTGCTCAGGCGTCATCTGTCCGGCCAGCATCCCCTGGACACCGTTCATCAGCGCCTCGGCGACGGAGCGCTCCATCATCGTGTCGGTCCACGCGGAGATGACGGGCGCGCCTTCGACCATGTCCTTGTACTTCCGCAGATACCAGGTCGAATTTCCCTCGGTGACGACGTCCTTCACCTGGACATACTCCTTGCACGCGTCGACAAAACCGCGCGCGACGTCCTCGGAGGTGAGGTACTTCAGGAAGGCGGCAGCGGCGTCAGGGTTCTTGGTCTTGCTGGAGATCACGTAGCCGTCTGCGGAGCCGGCCAGCCCCGCCTGTTCGCCCTTGCCGCCCTTAACCGATGGGAAGTTGAAGAAGTCCCACTTGTCCCAGAATTCCGGGGGCGCCTCGCCTCGCTTGGTGAACTGCGCGAAATCCCACGTCCCCGTGTAGAACATCGCGGCTTTCTCGCTGTAGAACATCGCCCGCGCGTCTTCGCGCCCCATTCCGTTGGGGCTGGGGTTGAAAACCCCCGACTTCTGGAACTCGTCGAAGATCGTGAGGCCCTTGACCCAGCCGGGATCGTCATACGCTCCCGGGCCCATGGGATCGTACTGGGCCATGACCGCCTCGTGTCCCATCAGCCTCTGGAACAGCACGCACGGGACGTGGTGGGCGGGCCACTTCTGTTTGTTGCCCAGAGCGATCGGCGTAACGCCTGCCTCCTTAAGCGTCTGGCAGGCGGCGATCAACTCATCCCATGTGTTCGGCGGCTGGATCGAATGGGCAGCGAAGATATCCTTATTGTAGAAGAAAAAGGTGCACTGCAGCAGATACGGGATCCCGTACGTCTTGCCGTCATACTCATACGCGGCCAACGACTGGGGGATGAGCCGGTTGCGCCACTCCCCGTTGTTCTCGTCGAGGTACTTGTTCAGGTCCAGGCAGTTGCCGCCCCGGACGAAGTTGTGCAGCATCTTCTCCCCGCTCCAGACGAAGTAGACGTCCGGCGGGCTGTCGCCACCGAGGGCCACCCGGATCTTGGTCTTGTACTGGTCCGGCTCCAGATTGCTGAGCTTGACCTTGAGGTCCGGATGCTCCTGCTCGAACCCCTCGACAATCGCGTCCAGAGCCGAGCGTCTCGGCTCGGAGTTCCAGATCGCCCACACGTTCAGTTCACCGGACAGCTCGGCGGCTGCCCGCGCGGTATCTTGCGGCGGCTGCGGGGTCGGCACATCAGGACTCGGGGGCGGTGATGGACAGCCGGCCAGGACAACCAGCACTGCCACCCCGACAACTGCTGCGGCGACCATGACAAAACGCTTCATGGATCAGCGCCTCTCTTCGAGTGTTATCACAACACCCACCTATTCGGCGACCCGGTAACTCGCACCTGCCTGCGGGGTCGTCACGCGGCAGGCCGGCCTTCGGCGCAGCGGGCAGGATTCCCAGCGTCTGCACCTAACCTTGACTTCGTTCGAAGGTAGATCGATGCGGGAGGGCCAGGAATGGAAGACCTCGTTGTCGCTGCGGTCCAGATGAACGCGCCCCTGGGCGAAGTCCAGCGGAACCGGGAGGAGGTCGTCCGGTGGGCGCGCCAGGCGGCCCACGAAGGCGCCGAGCTGGTGTGTTTCCCAGAACTCATCATCACCGGTCACTGGGTCGCGCCCGAGGCATGGGATGTCTGCGAGCCGGTCCCGGACGGCGAGACCACGCGGCTACTGGTGCGTCTCGCCGGGGAGCTTGGGGTCACGATCTCCTTCGGCATCGGCGAGCTCGAGCACGGGCTGGCCTACAACACGCAGGTGATCGTCGGCCCCGAAGGATACCTGGGCAAACAGCGCAAACTGCACATGTCCCGAGACGAGTACTTCCACTACAGAACGGGTACGCGAATGCCCGTGATCGACATCGGCAAGTGCAAGGTCGGCATTGGCATCTGCTACGACAACATGCTGCCGGAGGTGGCGCGGATCGCGGCTGTCCGGGGTGCCGAGGTGTACCTCATGCCCCACGCGTCTCGCTTCGGCGAGTGGACGAGCGACGCGGATCGCCGGCAGCAGATCGTCCGGAGCCACAAGCAGGCACACCGGAAGTACTACACGAGCCGCGCGTACGACAACGGGATGTTCGTTGTGGACTGCAACCAGGCCGGTCCTGCCGGGCCGAACACCAACCACGCGGGGGGCATCCTGATCTTCGGACCCGACGGCGAGGTCATCGCCGAGAGCGTTACCGACTGGATTGAGGACGATATGGTGATCTGCGAGCTCTCCGCGGAGGCATACGCGGCACGTCGCCGAGCCGCCTGCTTCAACCTGCAGACCCGTCGCCCGGAGATCTACGGCGCACTGGCCGAGGGCGCTCCCGGCCTGGCGGCTCCGGCAGACTGACGCAATTTCATCGACGCTACAAACCGCGCTCCACTTCCTCCACACATCCGCCTGCGCCGACACAGCCGCGCAGGAGCCGACCCTCACCTACACGATCACCTTCGCCGACGCGCAAGAGCAGACGCTCACAGTGCGCGCCGGTGTGGACATCGGCAGATTCCACGACCCGCGCGAGTTTGCGAACTACAAGCCCGTGTGGCGCGGCACCAACGGCGCCGGGAAGCGCGTGGGCGTCGGGATGACGAAGTGGGAGAACCCGCGCCCGAAGGTCGCGCTGAAATCATTGAGCATGAAGTCGGCGGGCAGCGGAGTGCCGATCATACTCGCGGTCACGTACCCAAGGCCGGCTCCGGAGTAGTGGCCTGAGGCGGCGCTACTGCCTGTCTTCCTTCGTATCAGGTTCCTCCGCGTCAAGGGGCGCGACTGGTGTCCCGTAGGGGATCGGGCTCGGATGCCGGCCCTTGCCGAGAAGTTCGGCGATGCGCCATCTTCCACCATCTCGCTTCACCACGAACCGGTGCTCCTCCTGGCCATCCGCGTAGACGAGATCCACCAGCAGAGTCACCGCGCCATCCTCGGCCTGCTCGCGGCCCTTGATCGCGATCCCCTTGATCTGCTTGTCTTGCCCGCGCAGGTAGTCAGCGAAGGCCGCGGCCCCGAGCTCCCGCGACGCCTGCTCGGCCCCGGCGCGAGTCTTCCCGGTCAGTTGATCCAGATACGCGTCCGTGTCGCCTTCCTTCTGCGCCCTGAACAGGGCCCAGAGCGCCTCGCCCGGCTCGTCGGAGCTGGTGGCGCCTTTGTCGTTCGCGCGGCCACCCAAGAACAGGATCGCCGCGACAACAAGGACGCTTACCACGACCGCGAGGATGTGCCGGGGCTCTTTCATGGTGTCTCGGCCGGGCCGCTCCCGGGACTGAGGACGCTGCGAATCATCCCGAGGTCCAAGGGCCTTCTCCCTCCCGAGGAATCAGACACGATCACATTCATGCGAGGGACAATCTGCTCCATGGTCTCGATGTAGAGCCGTGTCCGGGTGACATCTCGCGCCTTGGCGTACTCGCCGAGCACTTTCGTGAACCGTTCGGCGTCGCCCTCCGCCTCCGCGACGAACCGACCGCTTTCGGCCTCCGCTTGACGCGCCATCGCCACGGCTTCCCCGCAGGCCCGCTCAACGACCTCATTGCGGTAGCCCCGCGCCTCGTCAATAATCCGGTCGCGGTCCCCTCGGGCGCTCGCAACAGCCTTGAAAGCGTCGCTGACCTCACTCGGAGGGAAGGCCGCCTTGATGCTTGAGCTCACGAGACGGAGGCCGACGCCGTAGGGCTTCAGCAGGCGCGTCGTCTGCTTCCTCACCGTCTCCTGCAGCTCAGCGCGGCCCTCGGTCAGCACGTAGTCGACACTGTGGCCCTGGATCTCGCGGGTGATCGCCGCCCCGGCCGCGGCGGCGATGACCTCGTCGGGATTCTGAGCGCCCGTCAGGTACTGCACCGGATCGTCAATGCAGTACTGGATGACTAGCTGGATGTTGACGATGTTCTGATCGCCGGTCACGAACTGCCCAACGCGCGGATCCGTCTGCTTCCCGGTGGCCTCGTCGGCGAGGTCGAAGCCGACGCTGACCCGCCGCGCCTCATTGACCCGTGCTCTGTCTGCACGCGCGATGGGCCACGGGGGCTGCCAGTGCAGCCCCGGATGGACACGCCCGGCGACCACGCGGCCGAACAAGCGCACGACCGCCTGCTCATCGGGGCGCACGATGTACAGCCCGCTGAGCAGCCAGAGAGCCGCCAACACCAGCGGCCGGCGCCTGGCGGGAATGCGGAAGCTGCGGCCTTGTGGAGCAGGATCAGTCATGGCGCCTCAGTCGCGGCGGTCGCCGTCGGTAAGCAGTCTGAGCAACTGCGAATCGGATGAGAGAACCACCGTCGTCTTGTCTCCCAACACTGTCTTGTACGAGTCCAGGGTGCGCAGGAATCTGTAGAACTCCGGGTCCGCGCTGTGCGCCTTCGCGTAGACGCGCCCGGCCTTCGCCTCGCCTTCGCCCCGCTTGATCTCGGCCTCCCGGTAGGCCTCCGCGAGTATCCGCGTCTTCTCCTTGTCGGCCTCGGCGCGGATCTTCAGCGCCTCGCTTTCGCCCTCGGCCCGGTACTGCTTCACGATGCGCTGCCTCTCGGCGCGCATGCGGTCGAACACGCTCTGCTTGTTCTGCTCGGGGAAGTTCAGCCGCTTGATGGAAATGTCGACAATCTCCAGCCCGTACTGCCGGCGGGCCTCGCGCGCACACTCAGAGGTTACCTGCGCCATCATGGCGTCGGTCTTGATGCTGCCCGTCTCGGTGGAGAGGATGCTGTCCAGCCCGTGGTTGCCGATGGCCGCCGAGACGGTCGCCCAGACGATGTCATGGATCCGCATCTGTGCCCCGGCTGCATTCCCCACCGCCCCGAGGAACCGCAGCGGGTCCTTGATGCGCCAGCACACGTAGTTGTCGACGATCAGATTCTTCTTGTCGGCGGTAAGAAACTCCGACGGCGGCGGGTCATAGATCCGCAGGCGCCGGTCGAAAGCCGTGCGGGATTGCCACGGGAGCTTCGCGTGCAGGCCCGCCTTGTCGATCGTCGCGATGTGCTTGCCGAAGGAGGTGACGATCGAGGTCTGCGTCTCGTCGACCGTGAAGAAGCACAGCTTCAGCAGGATGGCCGCGAGGGCCAGGTACAAGGCCCATCGTTTCCACGTCATGAAGGTCCTCCTCGTCATGAGACGGCGCCGGCGCTGTGTTGAAGAAATGCTACCATGGGCACGGGGTGTCGCGTCGTGTGCGACGGGGCCCCGTGCAAAGCGCCTCACAGGCTCCGTGGGGCCCATGTGGCGCGTCGCTCACGACGCGCTGTGACACCGTACGGCCATACGTCGGTGGCCCTCCAACACAACCCCAGTGTCGTCCGCAAGCGGCGATGGAACCGGCCTCATAGACACCCCGTCAGGGCGACTCGTTGGCGGTACTCGTATCCGGGGCCGGCTGGGAGACCGTGACGCCCTCCGACAGGTTCAAGCTCAGGGCGTCAGGGCCAACGAACAGCAACTGCCTGCCCGCCACCTCGCGGGCATCAAGGATCGTCTTCTCGGGCGCCGCAAGGCTCTCGTCGATGGCCTGCAGGTGCAGTCGCGTGCGCTCGACCGCCGGGCCCGCGCTATAGGCTTCGCGGCGCATGGTGAACCGCTTTGCCTCTCCCTCAGCCCGGGTGGCACGATCCAGCGCAGCGGCGGCAGCAAGGGTCGTCGTCTCCTTCGCCTGACCCTCGGACAGCTTCACCTGCTGGGTCGCATACGCCTCGGCTTCATTGATGCGCCGCTCCTTCTGCTCAGCCTCACTCGCAACGGCACGGAAGGCATCCACGACCTCCAGGGGCGGATGAACATCCTGCAGCCCCACGTAGGCGATCCGAACGCCGCAGCCGTACGCGTCGGCCCGCGCCTGGGTCTCCCGCAGCACGGTGCGCTCAATGCGCTCGCGGGCCGTGGTCAGCGCGTCAGACATCGCGGAGGAATTGATGGCACACCGCGCGGCATGCTCACACACGCACTTGATGAGCGCCGGGGCGTCCTTCGTGCGGAGGGCGAACTGCACGGGATCGGTGATGCGGTACTGGACCACAAGGCTGACGTGGAGCAGATTTGCGTCTCCTGTCAGCATGACGGCTTCCTCGAAGACCTTGCGGTATCCCCCGGCCCGGTGCTGGGTGTTCCACTCATACACTGCGGGCTGAGACGCCTCGCCGCCGGCGTTGGTCCGGAAGCCAATCTCAACGGCTCGCAGGCGGCCCGTCTCGACAATGCTCGCGCGCCCGATCGGCCAGGGGGGGCAATAGTGAAGGCCAGGGCCCGTCTGCCCCGCGAGTCCGCCGCAGACCTGCACGACGGCGGTCTGTCCCGGCGGCACACGGTATACCCCCGACAGCACATACGCAGCGACAAGGACCCTGGGCCCCCAGCGCCGGACTTGCGGACCGCATTGCGGAACGAGAGCCCGGAGTGCTTCGCGATCAGGCAAACGCGGCAGGCCGAGAGCCTTCCCGGCGGCCCCGAGGACTCGGCGCGCACTCTCGACGACTCTGCCGAGCATCTCTCTGCGCGTCCCAAGCAGACGCAGGGAGTTGAGAATCACGGCAACGGAACCGACCTGGTGCAGAGCGGCGGCGATGATCGGGCTGATGATCCCGGAGGCGGCGAGGGCGACCCCTGCCCCATTGAATGCGAAGGCGAACCAGCGGATGTTCTGGTCGATGGTCCGCAGGGCGCGGCGGCTCATGGCGATCAGGTCGGCGATACGGGACAGGTCGTCCGTCATCAAGACCACGTCGGCTGCCTCGGCGGCGATGTCCGTGCCGACGTCCCCCATGCCGATTCCGACGTCGGCGGCGGCCAGCGCCGGAGCGTCGTTCACGCCGTCCCCCACCATGACCACCCGCAGCCCCTCTTCCTGGAGCCGGCGGACGCCTTCGATCTTCTCGTCGGGGAGCAGATTCGCCTGGACGTCGTGAATGCCGGTGACCGCCGCGACCGCCCGGGCCGCCTGCTCATTGTCTCCGGTCATGACCACGATGCGGTCGATTCCGGCCTCGCGGAGAGCCGTAACCGTCTCGGCGGCTCCCTCCCGCACGCCATCCATCAGACCGATCGCAGCGATTACCCGGTCCCCCGATGCGGCGTAGATCACGGTCTGCCCGGCATCCCGCAGATCCTGCGCGGGGCCCTCCATCTCCACCGGGGGAGCGATGTTGTGCCGGGCCAGGAGTTCAGGCCGACCCACGAGGACCCGTTGCCCGTCGACATCCGCCGACACCCCGAGGCCCGGCAACGCGGAGAACGCTTGCGGCTGGGCGAGAGCGATGCCTCGTCGCGCGGCTTCGTCACACAGCGCGCGGGCGACCACGTGCTCGGAGGCGGACTCAGCCGAGGCCGCGAGGCGCAAGGCCTCCTCGGCGGATACTCCACACGGGATGATGTCGCCGATCCGCGGATGCCCGATCGTGAGCGTCCCGGTCTTGTCGAACACGATGCACGTGGTCTGGCCCACGCCCTCGAGCGCGGCGCCTTTCTTCACCAGCACACCCTCACGGGCGAGCCGGCCGATTCCCGCCACGACAGCCGTCGGGGCGGCGAGAACCAGGGAGCACGGACACGCGACCACCAGCACTGCGATCGCGTTGAGTTGGCTCTTCGTGACAAGGAAAGTCACGGCGGAGATGGCCAGCACGATGGGGACGAAGAAGGTCGCGTACCGGTCGGCGCGACGCTCCGCCGGGGCCTTCTCCTCTTCGACCTGCTCCATCAAGTGGATGATGCGGTGCAGGGAAGTGTCGGAGCCGGCGGTCTCGGCGCGGATCGTCAGTGCGCCCGATGTGTTGAGGGTGCCCGCCAGGACGCTGTCACCCGTCGCCTTCCCTACGGGTAATGGCTCGCCGGTGAAGGCACTCTCATCGACGTCGGATGAGCCGCCGGCGACCTCACCGTCGACAGGGATGCGCTCGCCCGGCCGCACGAGAACCACGTCCCCGGGGGCCACCTCTTCGACGGGAACATCGCGCTCGTCCTCGCCACTCCGAAGGTGGGCGATGCGGGGCACAACGGAGGCCAACTGCTCGATAGCGCTGTGGGTGCGGCCAATGGCGAACTCCTCGAGCGCTTCGCCGAGGAGCATTATGAGGATGACTTCAGCCGCGGCCAGATTCTCGCCGATCGCGATGGCCGCCGCCGCGGCAATCGCGACGGGCAGATCGCCGGAGATGCGCAACCGAAGGAGGTTCTCGATCGCGATGTAGAAGATCCGCCAGCCGCCCATCACCGCGATCAGCGCGGCGATATCAACGCCCGCGAGTGACTTCCACGGCCCCAGCCACCGTAGCAGCAAGGCGGCCCCGACGATCGCCGGATACACAAAGGGTCGCCACAAGGGGTGGTTGCGATGCTCGTGCAATACGGTCTCCTGCGCAGGCATGGTGCGTGCGGCGGATTCGCGGTGCTACATGAGTAGGGCGCAAGGGCGTGGCGAACGCTACGCCGGACCCGCACGCCCGAGCCAGACGGGTGAAGACCAGGCGATCTCGCCGTCCTTCTGGATGACGCGCACGTAGTAGTAGCTTGGCCCGTCCGGCGGGTCATTGTCCAGGTAAGTGATGTCGCAGGTCTTGCCCTCGATCTGCGGCGCGTAGATGAAGGTGTTGTTGCGGCAGACCTCGATACGGTCGATCTCGTCCGGGCAGTCGGCGCTCATCTCGATGCGCACCGGCTTGCCGTCCGGCGAAGCGCCCTTCTCCCCCATCAGATGGCCGTTGACCCGCACGTCCAGGAACATCTTCGCGGCCGTCGTGCCATACGTGTGTCGCGCGCGGATCGCGTCCAGAATCGCCCGGCGCGAGAGTTCGGGCGCGTAGACCGCTGCCTTGCCATAGCCGCCGCCGTGGTCCGGCGAAGCGATGACGCCGATGACGATGCCACGGGCCCATGCGTCCTGGATGTACCAACCCGCCGGCGTGCTGTTGCGGGCTTGGCGCGGCGTCCCCTCATACTCGTACGACCCGCGTGTCTGGAAGATCTCAGCTACCGGCTGCGCGTCCTCGTCTGCGTAGTTCCAGTCAGTGGGCACGTTACCCGTGTCCGCGAGCTGATGGGGAATGTGGATGAAGCTCGTCTTGTCGCGCCGGAGAATCTCCCACACTTCCGCCGGCGTCTTGCCGTCCCTCGAATTGAACCAGTTCGGATAGTAGGAATCCTCTAAGATCAGGTTGCGATGCCCATAGTAACCATACGGGTGCTCCTCATCGTACTTTTCGAAGCTCGACGTCCACTCCTCGCCGAGGAAGGTGAGGAACCGGCCGGGGTCGTTACTGACGCGCGCCATCTTCGCCGTGTACGCCCACAGGTACTGGTTGAAGTTGTAGCCGTGATCGGTGAGTGCAGCGAAATCATGGCGCGTGACGTCGCGCATGCTCTGGTAGCTCTGCCGTTGGGTCTGATCGCCACTGCGATTGCATACCGAGATATCTGTGTGCTCGTGCAGATCGCCGAAATACAGGTTGAGGCGCTTGCCCTGATACGTGATGGAGCGTCCGGGGAGGTCCTCCGCCCGTGCCAGACGGATCGCGGCGGCCTCGAAGGCATCGCCGGGATCTTCATAGGGGTCCAGAACGAGGGAAGCAGGCGGCGGCACGGACGCGGGGTCCAGCGCCGCCGCGAACACCGCGCTCGTGGTCTTTGTGGTGGACTCCATCGTCGGCCAGGACATGGGGATGTTGTCCCCCTGGTAGCAGATGACGACTCGACCTTGAGAAAAGCCGAGGGCGGGCCGGCGGCAGAGACCCTTGCGAGACGCAATGCGCAAGACCTGAGACCACTTGTCACCGCTGTAGCAGAGCGCCACGACGTCCCAGCCGGCCCGGCTCCGGGGAACACGCGCACAGACCCACAGCCGGCCCTGCGGGTCCACTGCAACGTCGGCCATCTCCGCCGAACGCCAGAGCCGCGTCTTCGTCAAGCCCTGAGGGCTCTGCAGCCCCGTCGGCGATAGGCGAGCGACCTGCACGCGCTTGGCTCGCGCCGCACCGATGTGATACTGGTTCGAGTTGGCGTTGTCCCAGGCCAGCCACGGGCCGTTGGGTCCCGCGAACAATCTGGGCTCGCGGTCCACCGTCGCGCCACTGGTTAGACGCTGCTCACCGGCGCCACTGTAGCCGTACAGGTCGAAGTTGTTGTCCCGGAAGCTGTGCCACACGACCCACATCCCACCGGGTCGTGAAACGGAGATGGTCGGAGCGTAGTTGTTGGTGCCGAGCGTGGAAAGCTGCTGCGGTTGGGAGGCGCGCCCATTGCTGATGCTGGACAGGTAGATCTGGCGCCAGGCATCGTCTCGATTGCTCTCCCACGCGATCCGCGCCTCGCCCTCGATCACGGCGCAGACCGGGTGAATGTCGACTGCAGCATCCCGGGTTACACGCACGAGATCCCCGGGGCCATCCGGCCCCACCCGGCACGCGAAGATGTCCCATTGCCTCGCCTTCTCAGCCGCGTAGGTCAGCCAGACGGACTCGCCATCCGTTCCCAGGTTCGGGTCGAGGAGGTAAACATCGGGGCCGCCATCGACCTGCCAGGTACCCGTGACGGTTACGCGGTTGCCCTCGATCTTGCCGCGGGAAACCTGGAGCGTCTCTTCGCCTTCCCGGACGGAGACCCAGGCGAACCACGCCTGCCCGTCATTCGTGCAGACCATCGACGGTTGGTCATTGAAACCGATGCCGCCGGAAACCTCATCAGCGGGGGGCAAATCGTACTCGTACAGAGCGATATCATCTACCCACATCTTGCCCATGGGCGCGCCATGCGAGGAGGGAGCCACGACTTCCAGGACGGTGATCCCCGCGGCTTCGACCGAGAAGGGGGCCCCGTAGCGGGTCCACTTCGTGGGAACCCTCTGCCACGCCTGGACCATGCTCCGCTCGCCGGCGGTCCTGCGCCAGAGAACGAGCTTGGTGGCGTTCGTCGCGCGGGCCCAGATCTCGAACTCGTAGAGCTTGTCCGGGCTCAGCTCGACCTCGCGCAGGGCGACGCGGGCGTCGAACTCCTTGGTGACTTCGCCGAAGAGCGAGTTGTTGCCCCGGTGGGCCGCCTTCGCGTCCTCAATGAGCTGGTGCTGGGGGTGCGGCTGCCATCCGGTCAGGCCCTCTTCGAACCCGCCGTTGGGGAGAATCTGCTTGCGCACTCCGGTCTGGGCAACGACCGGCACGGCACAGATCAGGGCGAGCAAGACTGACGCGACGACGCATCGTGCCACTGCTGCCACCTCCCAGGCGACTGTCCGCCGCGCCCGTCGGCCATAGTCGACGCACAGCGGCAGACTACGTCATTCCACAAGTTCGACCCGGCACGGTGCGCGACCTTCCGCGGACGACGCGTGCCGGCCTATTCCGCCGGGCCGATTCGATCGACCTCGAAGTCCGCGCTCAGCGTTCCTCCATGATCAGAAGCCGGCCCTTGCCGGGCTGCACCGGGATCGGCTCGTCAGGCCCGAACTTCGCCGGATCCTGGAAGTGCGCGATGGCGGGCGCGGACAGCACGGTCTTTCCGGGGTCGAGACCCAGCGCCTCCCAGTCGATCTTGAGACGCACGTTCACCGCCGAGACCGGGAAAACCGCCTTGTCGTCGAGAGTAGCCGGCCCTGTCTCCGAGAAGGCGAGACGACCGAAGTTGCCGACATTGTGGAAGCTGGCCTGCGACGGCGCCCAGCAAGAGAGCTGAGTCCGCGGGGTCTGTCGGTCGCGACAGAAGTTGACACCGATCACGTCGCCATCCACCGGAGCGGCCATCCCCAGCGACGCGAAGGAGACGCTCATCTCGGCTTCCCAGCGGCCCTCCTGCCTTGAGGAGCGGTAAACCCAGTCGCCGTCCCAACTCGTGTCCGTGCCCACGCAGTCGGCGAAGACCGACGTGCTGTTGCCCACAAGCTGATAGTACTTCGCCTCCGCCAGATCAGGCTGGATGAAGACCTCGACGGCATCGTCTTCCCACGTGGGGCCGTCTCGCTCCGCTACGTCCGCCTTGATACGCGGGTCGGCATGGTCGCACCTGCAGGCGATGTACAGACGGGTCGCGTCATAGGTCACGAAGATCTCGGTCTGTTCTTCAGCCGGACCGTCGGCGTCGAACTCGGTGAAACCGGATAGCCGTGCAGCGCCGTCCCATTCACTCTCCGCAAGCGTCCCGTCGATGGTCGGGGCGGACTTCGCGGGCACCGTTCTCGCGGCCCTGCGTGGTCGCTCCTCGGGCCAGCGCCCCAGGGCGATCAGGCTCTTGTCGGGCTTCCGGTAAACCGTCGCGAGGACGTCATCATGGTTCGTCCGCACGGGGCAATCGTCGTCCCAGTAGCCGATCATCTCGGCATCCTGAATCCCGAACTCATCCCACAGGCGCCACATCGCCGAGTGCGACGGGTGCTGGCGACTGGTCATCCCGTAGACCATGCCCCGGTAGGCATTGCCTCCTGTCTGGTAGTTGAGCATCTCCCCGGTGAGTCCGAAGGGGATCCCGGATATCTCGACCAGCCAGTAGTCGGGAGGCATGTTGTAGTCGAAGATCTCGCCGAACCACAGATTGCTGATGTACGGAAAGTGCTCCATGTTCTGGTTCGCGGGGCTGACGTACCTGCCCGGATCCCACGGCGGCGACCACCCGTCCCCAGAGTGGAAGTTGATGCGGCTGTTGGGATCCCGGCGGAACATCACCTTCGCGATGCGCTTCATGATTTCGCGGTCGTAGCCGATCCCGTCCAGATACAGGCCGTCGAGACCGGTCTTGTCCATGAGCCACTGCATGCCCTCGACATAGTAGTTGTGCCAACGGGAGAGGTACTGGGTGGCGATCGCCGCGTCCACGTCGCCACCTCCGAGTGCAGTGCGCCAGGCGGGAATATACCCCGCGCCGAGATGCTCCCGCAGCCAGGCATATCCCCCCGGGAGCTTCTCCGGCACAATCTCGTCCGTGTACGGGTCCACGCCGCCGTTACGGAGCACTTCATCGCCGAGACTGCGCAGAGCCCACATCTCGGCGACATGGTTACTAAGCTCACGAACGGTGTAGTAGATGTTCGCACCCTTAGGCGGCACCGGCTCCTCTCTGGACGAAAGATGGACCGAGGGTCCGTACGGGCCCTCCACACTCTCAACGACGCCCTCGAGCCGCCCAAGGACTCCGCCGGCGCTCTTCAGTGGCCGAGAGACCTCGCCGCCGTCCCACCGAGAGAAGGTGTCGAGGAGTAGTGTGTCCTCGTCTAGTTCGGGCGCAACCGCCTCGCCTTCGGAATACGGAGTGCGGGTGATCTTGATCGCGTCGAGGATGAAACCGTCGCCCTTGAAGTCGAGGGTCGCGAGGTCCAGAGGATTGGGCAGGATGCCCTCGTAAGCCGCCCCGCGCAGTCGCTCGCCGTCCACGAAGACAGCGAGGGCCTTGCCCCAGGACAGCGACAGCAGGTGCTGTTGGCCCTTCTCCCAGTCTGGCGAATGGGTGCCGAACAGCATCGGGTACTGGTTCCTCTCGGGGGCTCCCGTGCGCACATAGGCGCGCATGCCACGGTCGTCGATGTTCCAGTAGAATCCGAGCTGATCCTGCTTCGGGAAGTTGAGCGCGAACAACGCTTGATTGTACTGCGCCTGGCGGGGCTCTCCGGCGTGCGGATCGAAGTTGAGCGTAACCCACACATGCAGTGTCCCCTGGTCCACCTCAATGTTCCCCTTCGCCGGGTAGCTCAGGGCTCCGAAGTCCGTTCGCTGGGTCCGGATCGCCTTGATGGAATCCATCATCGCCGCGAACTGGTCCGTCGTGTGGAAGGGGTAGTTGATATACGGGTTCTGGGGCATGCCGTGGTGGATGTGGCGCACGGTGCCGTCACGGGTCACGTCACCGTATCGCCAGTTCCAGTGTCTCGGGTCGATGGGCTTGAAGGGCGTGACGAGGAACCGGTAGCGCAGTTCGAGTTCGCTTCCGGCCTCGAGGGTGCGTCCGCCCGTGAAGGCCCGCACGGTGACCCGGTCTCCGGCTTCCGTGATGTCACAGCCTCCCTTGCCGGCGTTGCCCCACGACTGAGGGATGCCCGTATCCTCGAGTCCCGATAGTTGCCACACATCCTTCGGACCTATCAGCTTGAGTTGGACTCCGGCCTTCGTGCCGCCGAGCCACACCATGTTGTCGGCCCGCTTGATGTTCCACTTCCATGCCCACTCGGATGGGCGCTTCCCACCTCGGCGGCTCATGCCCATCATGTAGGGCACTGCCTCCCGGCGCAGGGGCATCACAAGGGCAATATCATCGACGTCCAGCGCTTCGTCGGCCTTGAGTGTGCTCCGGAAAGACACGCAGCCATCGCACTCGGTCTTCACGCGAGTCGTCACCGTCAGCCCGTCGCCGCGAGCCACTGTCTCGCGCTCCACGACGCCGTCCGTGGCCTTCAGCAGGCGGCTTCCCGCCGGAGAGAGAGTGATAGCGCCGCCGCCACTGACCACGTCCAGAGCGACCGGCGCATCCAGCAGCTCGCGATCATTGCTGCGGATGCTCACGGGAAGCCCAATCGGTCCGAAGTCGATCTCGCGCCCGAGCAGCTTCACCGTTGAGCCTTCCACCTCGAGGGGCGTGAAGGGCGGCACAATACCGTCGTCGATACCGAGAGTGGAGTTCAGCCACCGCAGCCGGGAGTGTCGCCACAAGTCCGCATCGCCGGAGTCCGGAATCACGTCACCGGCAACCTTGAGCGCAACGCGCACCGTCGTCGCCTCGGCACCCTCGGGACGCACAGTCAGGGCCCCCTCATACGTGCCGGCCGCATCGCGTGGCACCTGGAGGCCGATCCAGAGCGGGCGCACCTTGCCTTCCGCGAGAGCGAAAGTGTTCTCAATCGGTCGTCCCAGCCAGTCCGTGCCCTCGAGGTTGAAGCAAGTCATGTCTTCAGTTGAGATCCGAGCGCCCTCGCCCGATACCAGGTCCGCGAAATCAACGGACACGTCGGGTATCGCCTGACGGGCTGCGAACACGCCAATCTGGAAGCAGTAGTACTCCCCCGGCCGCGCTTCTCCGGAGAATTCGCCGCTCGGGTCATTCTGCACCCACCTCAACGGCAAGTCGTCAGTCATCCGGATCGGACGCTGTCGGTCTTCGGGGAATAGGAGGTATGGCTGGTCGGGGTAGCGGGCTAGGAGATCAGTAACTTCATCAGTGGTCGCGATTACCTCCATGGGGTCCATGCGGTGGAACTCGCCGCGTGCCTGAATCTCAATGACGTCAGCGCGGGGGAGCGCTTGCCATCCCCCGGCAGCAATCCCGGCCTCCGTCAGCGCGTTCTTCTCTCGCCACGCCGCATCCGCGGTGTCTTCGGGGAGGAAGTAGTTGCCCCGTTCCTTCCACGCAGAGCCGGAGGGCCCCGTGCCCGGCGGGTCATAGGGCAG
>JALGSS010000425.1 GCA_029821745.1 Candidatus Zipacnadia bacterium | reverse complement strand
TGAGATGCCGCCGTCGTTCGGAGGCACCGATCGGTGGAGAAGCGGCGTCATTCCACGCTCTTCCAGGAGTTGATAGACCTCCGCCAGGAGCAGGCGGTTCTGGAAGGTGCCGCCTGACAGCGCGACGTAGTTGATGCCCGCCTGCTGGGCGCAACGGGCCACGCACTCCACAAGCATCTCTGCGACGGTGTTGTGGAAGCGTCCCGCGATCTCGCCCGTATCGACGCCGGCCGACACGTCGCGCATGATCGCCGCGAAAATCGCAGACGGATCCATCCGCCACATGCCCTTCTCATCTTGCCGCACGCCGAAGCCGTAGGTAGCCGTCGTTGGTGTCGCCGCGGCCTCCAGGGCGATGGGCGCCTGCGCCTCATACGCAGACTCGGTGCACAGGCCCAGCGTCGCCGACACCGCATCGAACAGCCGCCCCGCCGACGAGGCCCGCGGGCAATTCACTGACTGGCGCAGCATCGCCCGGACCATCCCGAAGGCGTCGTCGCTCACCTGTCCTCTGAGCCGCTTCCTCAGCGCCTTAACCTGATCGTCCAGGCCGCAGGCGACGAGGTAGCTCAGGGCCGTGCGCCACGGCTGCCGGATCGCGACATCGCATCCGGGCAGCGGGATCGGGTCCAGGTGCCCCATGCGGCGGTAATCGGCCGGAGTACACAGAAGGACCTCGCAGCCCCACATCGTGCCGTCGTCGCCCAGGCCGGTTCCATCGCAGGCCAGGCCGATGACGGGATCGGTGAAGCCATTGTCCGCCATGCAGGAGACGATATGAGCATGGTGATGCTGGGCCTGCACGAGGGGCAGCTTCAGGCGCTGGGCCGTCTCCCCGGCGTAGCGCGTCGAGAGGTAATCGGGGTGCGTGTCACAGGCCACCATGTCCGGTTCGACCTGCAGCACGTGCTTCAGATGCTCGACGGAGCTCTCGAAGAACCGCAAGGTCGCTTCGTTGTCCAGGTCGCCCATGTGCTGGGACAGGAAGGCGTTCTCGCCCGAGCTGATGCAGAAGGTGTTCTTGAGCTGCGCCCCCACGGCCAGCACTGTCTCGAGCGGCTGGCCCAGGCGCACCGGGAAGGGCACATACCCCCGGGAGCGGCGCATGATGATCGGCCCGGTCGACGCGATCCTGACCACGGAGTCATCGCACCCCGTGACGATGGAGCGGTCGTGGAGCAGGAACGCGTCGGCGATGTTCGCCAGCCGCGTGATGGCCTCTCCGTTGGAGGTGCACAGAGGCTCGTCGCTGATATTGCCGCTGGTCATCACCAATGCGGGGTACGGGGCGTCCTCGAGCAGCAGCAGATGCAGGGGCGTGTACGGCAGAAGGATCCCGTAGTCGGAACTGTCGGGGGCGATGCTTGGGGCCAGCGGCTCCGGCCGGCGCTTGGCGGCGAGGACGACCGGGGCCTTCGACGAGGTTAGCAGCTCCGCCGCGTCGGCTCCGATGTGGGCGATGTCCCGCGCGGCGTTCAGCGAGGCCACCATGATCGCGAAAGGCTTCTGCTCACGCCGCTTGCGCGCGCGGAGGGCCAACACCGCGTCCTCATTGCCGGCGTCGCACGCGAGGTGGAATCCCCCAATGCCCTTGATCGCGACAACGGCGCCCTCGGCGAGCAGTTCCCGTGTCCTCTGGATCGCTTGCCGACCGACCTGCCTGCCATGCACCACGCGTGGGCGGCCCGGTGACGGCACGAGATCGACGGTCGGGCCGCAGGCCGGGCACGCGACCGGCTGAGCGTGGTAGCGCCGGTCGTTGATGTCCTCATACTCGGCAGCGCAATTCTCGCACATCGTGAATTGCGCCATCGACGTGTGAGGCCGGTCGTACGGGATCCGTTGGATGATGGTGAAGCGAGGTCCGCAGTTGGTGCAGTTGATGAAGGGATGACGATAGCGGCGATCTTCGGGGTCGCGCAACTCGCGGGCGCAATCGGCACAGATGGCAACATCGGGTGAAACGTAAACGGGGCCTCGACGGGCACCCTCGCTGGGTCGGATGTAGAATTCGCGCTGACCGATGGGTTGTATATCTTCAGCACAGACGTGCTCAATGACCGCGATAGGGGGGGGATGCTCGCGGAGCGACTGGAGGAACTTCTCTACATCCTTCGGCCACCCCTCGACTTCCACCAGCACGCCGCCAGAGAAGTTGGCAACGAAGCCTGCCAACGCATACTGACGCGCCAAGCGGTTGACGAATGGCCGGAAGCCAACCCCCTGCACGATCCCACTCACCGTGAAACGCCTGCGCTCCACGCCTCCTGGCGGAGGCCATGATGCGCCGCGCCCACTACTACTGTCGGAGCTCACACCTGCCGGTTCCCTGATGAGTGCCACCCCTTCCCCCCGTAGCCTCAACTACCCATGTACCCATCTACCCAGTTGCCCATGTGCCCGATTACCCGAACTCAACGTGTCTCACGGTCACTCCAGTTGCAGGTATTATCTCGATGTCTGCGCAGCCGCACTCAGTGCATACGGCTTCGTCGTCGATGGCGAACTGGACCCCGCACTTCTTGCACTTCGCCGACGTCATCTCGATCTCGAATTGGACTGGAAACGGTGGCATATTAGCGTGTTCGCAACAGTGCTCGAGCCCCGCGATCAGCGCGTCACCGGTGATTCCCGACATCTCACCCGCCACGATGGTGGCGGCGGTGATACGTGTCGCGCCGGCTTTCTCAGCTTCCCGCAACAATGCCTGGAAGATATCGTCGGCGATCCCGTGCTCGTGCATGACAGGCGCTCCCTCGCCCCTCGCAACGTCTGCGCCTGTCCTCGTCACCCTCCAACTTGCATCCCCAGAGGCGCTTCTCGCGCGTGCGGGGCATCTCTACACGAGAGTGGTCCTAATCTCGTTTAGGCGCACGACGTGACTCTTCTCTTCGGCAATCAGCGCGTCCACGGCCGTCCCCTGGTTCTCGGGCACCGTGTTGCGCATCTCGTACATAAAGATGATCGTATCTTTCTCGAACCCGAGAGCGAACTGGATGGCTTCAAGATCTGATGACATGTTCGCCAGAGCAGCGACCCCGGTCTGTGCATCGGGCAGAACGTGGGTCTCGAGCAGCGCCTGAACGAAGGTTTCCTTCTGCCCCTCGTAGCCCTCCGGCGGCCGGTGCTCCTTCTCGTCCGTCAGCATCGAGCGGAAGGTCTCCTCGTGATGTCGCTCCTGGTCGGCCAGCCACTCGAAGAGCCGTTTTGTGTGCTCCGTCCGGGCCTGATCTGCCGCTTTCTCGTAGAACGCATACCCGTTCTGCTCGGACTGGATCGCCATCTCGATGATCTCTTTGCCTGTGAACAAGCCACCCTTTGCCATCGGCAGGCCTCCTCAGCATCGTTCACTATCGCCACAATCCCGCGCCGTCAGAGTACCGTCGTACCTGAACGGCAGCACCGCCACAGAAATAGTATTCGACGCTTCGAGCAGACATCCTTCAATGCTTAAAACTTTTTTTCACAATGTATTATAGACATTATCTTATACACATATATATGTTATATACAAGTACGGGCTTGGTGTAAGCTCGTACGGATCGAGAAGAGCGCGACGACCATCAACCGCCCGTGATCGTTTTCCCCCACAGATGCAAACATGTTCGGCACCAACCTCGCGAAACAAAGGGACAGCGGCTTCGTCCGGCGAACACATTCCGGTAAGGACCGGCCAAATGATGGCGGCAATGCGCGGGCCCATGCCCGTGCCCAGGGAGGGATCACGCCCATGACTCTTCGACACTCGCTTACCGCGATTCTGTGCACGATGATGCTTGCTGTCGTTGCGCCTCTGCTTGCCCAGGATGCAGGGCCCACGGTGACCGTCGACTCACTGCTGCGGGAGATGGTGGACATGTCCCGTCTCGGCACGGCTCCGGCGCCGGGTGAGAATTCTGATCAGCAGTCCAGCTACGACCGGGCCAGTGTGGCCCCCGACAAGGACGGGTGGTTTGCCAATGGCGACGCCGGCAAGTTCATCCGGGCCGAGGAGCATGACGGGCGCACCGAACATGTGATGGCGGAAATGGACGGCCCGGGGGCGATTCTGCGGCTCTGGTCGGCGAATCCGGATGGTGGCGGCACGATCCGCATCTACATTGATGATTTGCAGACTCCCGCGCTGGAGGCCGACTTCCTCGCGCTGACGTCGGCGAAGATGGCCCAGTTCCCCGCGCCCTTCAGCGGTCGCCGTGCACGGGGCGCGAACCTCTACTTCCCAATGCCCTACCAGACGCGCTGTAAGGTGACGGTGGAGAAGCCGGGGCTGTACTACCAGGTGGGCTACCGCACCTTCCCGGCGGGCACGACGGTTGAGCCTTTCTCGATGGCTGTCCTGCCGACCGTGCAAGACACGATGGCGCAAGTCGCGGCAATCCTGGAGAATCCCGCGCACACATTCACTACGGCCGGAGCGAGCGAGATGCGGGACACGTTCACCGTAGCTCCGGGACAGGCGCTCGAGGCGGCTGACATTCCCGGCCCGGGGGCCATCGTGCGAATGGTGGTCGGTGTCAGCGCCCCCGAAGACGCTCTCGCCGACGCCCTGCGCGAAGCCCTGGTGACCATTGAGTTCGACGACGAAGCCAAGCCCTGCGTGTGGGTCCCCCTGGGCGATTTCTTCGGCTCAACCCCCGGCATCAACCCGTATGCGAGTCTGCCCGTGGGGATGAATGCGGAGAAGGTCTGCTACAGCAACTGGTACATGCCATTCCAGCGCAGCGCGCGGATCACGATCCGCAATGAGTCCGCGGTCCCGATCAC
>JALGSS010000424.1 GCA_029821745.1 Candidatus Zipacnadia bacterium | reverse complement strand
CCGGGGTGTCGCCTCTCCTGCTTGTGCCGGTGGCCCCGAAGCGAAAAATCCCCGTGCCGTGGCACGGTCTTTCCGTTCGTTATGGGGTGCCGGGTCCCGGCCCGGTTCACTTTCGGGAGAAGAGCCCTCAGATCAGGTTGTATCGCTTGAGTGCAACGTGCACGATCTCACCGAGCAAGTCCTTGCCGTCCATGCCCGCCGCCACGGCCATGACGCCGATGTAACTGTGGGGTTTTTCTCTGGGCGTGCACATCAGCCCCGCGAAGGTGTTCCCCTCCAACAGGACAGGCCCCTCGTCGGTCAGGATGGCGTCGATCCGGCCATAGTCGTCGAAGCCCAGCGTGCTGTAGGCTTTCCTGGCCAGGTCCCGCATCATGGCGGTCTCTTCTTCCGTGAGCCGCGCGGGGCAGATGAAGGTGTCGTCGTCGACCTCTTTCTTGTCGAACGTGAGCGTAACGGCATCGTCGCAGTAGGCGATCTCCAGGGGGGGCAGCACGCGGGTGTCCTCTCCATTGCCCAGGACGCACTGGGTGATCTCACGCCCTCTCAGGCACCGCTCGATGAGGACCGGTTGGCCGATGGTCGCGCATCGTTGCAGCACGCCCTTCACCAACTGATCGAAGTTCTCAACCACCGACTCCGCCGTGATGCCGGCGCTGCCTCTGCCGGCCACCGGCTTGATGAAGAGGGGATAGGCGAAGGGGGGATCGTCTCGGAAGATGGCGCAGTCCTCTTCCGTGCAAGCCACGTGGAAGGGCGAGGTCGGCAGCCCTGCCTGCTGCCACATCCTCTTGGCAAGGGATTTGTCCGTCGCGACAGAGATGGTGAAGGTGTTGGACCCCACGAACGGGATCTCCAGTTCCTCCAGGATGGCCGCCTCCACCAGGCTGGACACGTTGAAGACGATATCCGCGTCGGCGTCGGTGAGATCTCGCATGATGTCCGGCCCCCAGTGGATCACGTGAACGTCGTATCCAGCGCCCCGCAGCGCCTCTTCGTGATGTCGGACCTCATCGAGAGTGTGGTCCACGACCTGGTCGGCGCCGGCGAACTTCTCCTGGATCTTGAAATTGCCGCGTTTCTTGTTGAGCAGGCCGATTTTGAAGCGTGTCATCTGTTCAGCAGCCCTTCCTTGATGTGTGCCATTCTCACGTCGGGCCGCAGGGGTTTTCCATTCTCGCCGTTCTCGTACACGTCCACGCGCCCGTTTCGCACCCGGGTATGCCATCGGACGGCTTCGCGGAACTCGTCCCGGCAATGCACCAACTGCGGGACCGGCAAGAAACCCAGGCGGAGGACATCGTAGAGCCCGCGCGGGGTGTAGGGCCGCTCCACACACGCCTCGATGGTCGCCAGCACATGTCGTGCGCCTTCGACCAGAACCGACATCCTCTCGCGCACGTCCGGCTGGCCCGACATGTCGTCCACGTGCCCCCGCGTTCGCAGGCGCCTGTAGGAGCCCAGAGCGTGTCGCGTGATCCGGATGCTCTCGTTGATGATCTCCGGCGTGGCGAGATGGCGGCCCTCCGAATAGCTCACGACGTGGATGATGTCCGGGCTCCGAGGGTTGTTCGGTTCGATGTCGTCCATCAGCGCCGTGACGGCGGCGAGTTGGGCCTTCGCCGTCGGCAGGTCGTGCGACAGGTAGTCGAGTCCCGCCCGGGTCTGGAGATACACCCGGAAGCCTGGGGCCTCGAGTTCCCTGACGAGCGCCAGGGTGGCGCGTGCCTTGGCGAGATCGTTCACGCCCCAGGTGTACTTCGGATCGTTGAGCATGATCTGCACGATGAGTTCGCGGATGCCCATGCGCTGTGCGGCCCGTGCCGCCAGAACGGCCGACACGACGTACGTGATATCGTCGGCGCCGCGGAAGGCGAAGTGGTGGGAGACGTTGGGCTCGTAGGGCTTCCCCGTGGCGGCGATACGCCGGAGGGCCTCGAAATGCTCTTGAAGGTTCTCGAACACCGGGTTCGGGCCGCGCCCGTCGAGCCGGGAGAACCACCACA
Organism: Candidatus Zipacnadia bacterium; assembly: GCA_029821745.1. Classification (GTDB taxonomy): domain Bacteria; phylum Armatimonadota; class Zipacnadia; order Zipacnadales; family JABUFB01; genus JALGSS01. Next base: position 2,770 of record JALGSS010000424.1, on the reverse strand, counting down.
ACGAGAGGGCGTGCCATGCGATGTTCATCGTGTCTTCGTGCATCCCGGCGAGTTCGGGTACCCGCTGCGTGCCCGCGTAGGTCCTGACCAGCATGGGCCTGGCGGCTTCCCACACCCGCTCATATTCCCCAGGCGAATTGATCGGCACCCCACCCCCGTTGGGCCGTCCGTCCCAGTTCTCCGCGAACCTTTCCTGGGTGAGTTGAGACGTGCCGATGGAGAGGACGTCCAGGAGCCCGGCGAGCGCAAGTTCCTGACACCAGGACCGGAAGAGCGCTACGGCCTCTTGTCGATCGGGTCCATAGGGTCCCGCATGCGCTCGCATCAGCGGCGGCAAGCCGTGCTTCCTGCCGTGCTGGATTCTGTCGCCGACCTTCTCCCGCTTCGTGCCGAAGAACCTCGTCGACTGCCTGTCCAAGGGCGTGATCGAGGCCGAGTCCCCTGTCGCGATCACGTCTTGGCCGAAGTGCCTGCGGGCAGCGTCGTAGGGGTGGACGCCGACGATGTCGTCCGGGGCCAACCCGGGGTCAATGCCCATCAGGCTCAAGGTCTCGCGAGGTGTCTCGCCGCCATAGAAGACGCCGACCTCACCTCCATAGAGCCTCTCGATGGCGGCACAGGCGTTGTGCAGTCCAGCGAAGTACACCGCTCTGATCCGGCCGCCGCATTTCTCGAGCAGTCCGTTACTCTCCAGTTGATACATCAGCCTCCGAAAGATCAGCACCGCGTCGTCGGCGTTGAGCCGGTAACTGAAGCACAGAATGCTGACCCGATTCTCCAAAAGCCATCTCTGAATGAGGGATGAGTTGTCGGCCTTGGCCGGGTCGGAGAAGGCGCCGCACACCCGCTCGCCGGCCACGACGGTCTTGACCCCGGACTCCCGAAGGAGTTCGTCAGCCCGACAGACGCCGAGCATGTGCGCATCGATCCGGGCCCTGGCCAGGCCGACGACATCGGAGAGGGTCACTGCCTTAGGCATGAGCCGCCTCCGGCACGGCAGTCTCTCCGCGGATGATGCTCGTCAATTCCTCCTTGACGCGGTCCGCCGAAAGACCAAGCCGTGCGAGGGTCCTCCCCTCTTCGCGGAAGTTCCTGCCGAGCGCGAGAGAGCCTGCGTCGATGAGGTGATCGATGGCCGGGGTCTCGATGCCGACGGCGCCGGCCGCGGCCGAAAGCGGCACCAGGCCCGTCGGGATGTCCTCCCAAAGGTAACGGTGGTCGAGGGTTGTGGGGGCCTTGATGTCCTGGTACCAGGGATTCGAGTGGAGCATCGTGTAGATGTCGGCTCGCTCGAGGCCGTATCTGGAGTGGAGCCACTCAGTGACGGACAGCGCCCGGCTCTCCAGGGCCCTGGCCAGCGTCTGGACTTCATCGTCGACCCGCTCAAGGAACCGCGCGGTTCGCCTGCTGACGCCGGCCGTGTAGAAATCGAACGGGATCCCCGCCAGGATCCGCTGCTTGTTGAACAGGGCAATGGTCGGATGAAACACCGCTCCGATGTTGCCCAGACTGGTCGCCAGGAATGAGGGCGCAGGGACAAACTGTGGATAAGCGCCCCCCAGGCGCTCCAGCAGATACGGCGTGTCATCCGCGGAGACAGCGGAGACCGACACCTCTCTCTTCACCGCCTCGATGGTCGCGGTTCCGGGGACGGCGACCCGCGATACGTAGACGAGCGTGTTGGCTTCCCCGACGATCACGTCGGCCGTGCAGCCGCGCTCTCGAAGGACATGCCACACTTCCAGTGCGCCGAAGGTTCGGCCCGGGTTGAGAAGGATGACCTGGCCGTCCCGAAGATGGGGGGCCAGGCGTTCCGCCAGCGGTCCGTGCCCCGTGGCGGTCGTGACGATCATGATGACGTCTCGGTCCACCACCGCCCTGGCGAGGTCGGTGCCGATGTAGGAGAACTCGCCAATGCCCTCGTACTCGCCCTCAAGCCTGACTGAGCCCCGATCCCGAAACGGTGCGATTCTGTCGCAGGACCTGTTGTACAGGGCCACGTCGTAGCCGGCGAAGGCGAGGTATCCGGCTACAGCCAGCCCCCCGCATCCGGCGCCGATCACGCTAAATGTCGGTTTCCGCATCCCACTCCTCCCCCTCATATCTCTCCTTCGTGTTGGCAGACACTCACCCAAACCGAATCCGCAGACCATCCACGGTCGTCGGTCGTCAGTCGTCAGTCGCGCGGTTCCCGTGGGACGGTTCTCACCAGACCCCCAACAGGTCCGTACCGTCCATGCGCCGGGCGATACCGGTACCTCGTCCTCACGGGGCTCTTTCACCCCGGAGATACCATCGGCTCGGCCTCTGCGCCCGATCGGCTCTTACAGAACCTCATGGGCGCAACCCGAAAACCCATTCCCCAGGTTTTGTGGGTGAAGATTCTCGGCGCAGGGTTCCACAGGTGGGAACTCCCGTCAACAGTGATTCTACTATGCACCCGCGGACAGCGCAAGTAGAATCCCCGCGGAGTGAGTGCTCTGCCATCCCGCCAGGGCTGAAAGACTTCCCCACGATAGTGAAACGATCTGTCCCAGATCGCCCAAATGACCATTCGCGATTCTGAAACACTCGCGAAGTGCGTTGTCCGCACGAGGTTACGTCATTGCGCCTCCCACTTCGGGGATGCTCGGCGCGATAGCCAAGGACCAAATTGGCTGGCTCTTATCCCGAAAGTGTACCGGCACACGGCCGATCACGGCGTGGACAACGGAAAGACCGTGCCACGGCACGGGGATTTGTCGCTTTGGGGCCGCCGGCAGCGACAAAA
>JALGSS010000423.1 GCA_029821745.1 Candidatus Zipacnadia bacterium | reverse complement strand
GGGGAAATGCCACAGCCGAGGCAGGGGGAAGACATCATCGGTCAGTCCCCTGATCACCCGCACGAGCAGGTCCTGGTGCACGTCGGCCTGGGGCACGTGCCGTAGTTCGTAGTCCCGCAGGCCCTCGAACAGGTCATCGGGAGTGAACTTGCTGTCGCGGTTGGGGTCGGAGTTGGGTCCGTTGCTCGCATTGGCCGGGTCGCCCTGATGGAACCGGACGATGCAGTCGGCGAGGTCATAGGCGAAGAGCACGCCCGCTCCAGTGCCCGTGCGTTTGAGGGCTACTGCAGGGAACTCAGTCGCCAGTCCCCGCTGCCCGGCGATGAGAGCGAGGGCCTCCGCAGAGTCGCTCTCGTATACGTGGGCTTCCCCCAGGCACTGGAGGTCGGGCGCGGGGAACCCGGCGAGCCAGCGATGGCTGGTCTGGAGGCGCAAGTACCCGTTGGCAACGGTCGTGTACGTCAGCTCTCGGGGGATCAGCCCGAAAGCCGGTCCCCAATCATGAGGCGGCTGGAAGACGATGGCCCTGCCCCCGGCTGACATGTACTCCTCGACGACCGCCGGGTCGATCTGCGTCGCCGCACCCGAGGAGATAACCACCAGCGCATAGCCCTCCAGGTCCGACACGCCGAGCTCAGGCCCGGCGGGCCGGCTGTCGCGCACGTTGTACCCCTCAGTCAGCAGGATCTCGTCCAGATAGGCGTCGAAGACATGGATTTCGTCGGGGGCTGTCAGCAGCAGCATCGGTCTGGGCATGAGCGGGCCTCCTGCTGTTTCCCGGGCTATGCACTACACACGTCTTGGCGACGTTGAAGACGGCCGTCCGTCGTCACCCCCGGGCAGGGGGCCTAAACGGCACGTCTACGGCCCGCAGGCTGAAGACCTGCGGCTACGACGGCATTTGCGCTGCCCGGTGGCGGGCCAGGGATACCTTGGGGCCTCGAATTGTGTGTAACGCAATGCACAGGTTCTTGGGGCGTATCGCGCCAGTTCGGCCCTACTGCGCGGCGGCCTCGCGCACCTGGGCGAGGGTCGCCGGGACCATCGCGAGCCCGGCCTCACGGGCGGCAACCTCGATCGCGTCGGCGAGGCCCTCCAGGTTCCGCCGGTACTGGTCCATCGGGTCACCGTACTCCCGCGTGTTGTGGGTCATCACCACCAGCGACTTCAGCCACCACTCGTCCTCGATCTGGCGGGCGAGGTGACGCCGGATCAGGTCGGGCCCCCAGTCGAGGATGCCGTCGCGCTCCAGCCGCAGGTGCACGGCGTCTCCCGTCTCGCCGGGGCCCTTGGACACGTCATCAAGGTCCACGGCCGTCGGCAGTTCGAGAAAGGGCAGGTCTCCGGCATCCGTACAGTGGGTTGCCGAAGCCCAGTGGGCGAAGGGCTGCGCGCCGTTCCACAGGGCTCCCACGTCGGGCAGCACACGCCCCGGCAGGGAGACGCTGCCCTGGGTGAACTCGAGGTCGGCGAGAATCGCGAAGGTCTCGTCGCCGGCCGAGAAGCAGCCGGGGCGGAAGCTCGTCGGTGCGCGCCCCAGCGCGTCCTGGATGCGGTCGCGGCCTGAACGCAACGCCTCTCGCTGGAGTTCCGGGGAGAGCTGCCCGAGATGCCCTGCGTACCCCATGTCGGTGTTCTGCGGGTGCATGTGCATGCCCAGGTCGGCCCCCGCGGCCTGGAGGTCGAGCAGCAGTGGAGCCTGCACCTCGGCCACGCGCGGGATCAGGAACAGCGTGGCTTTGTGTCCTCGCGCCGCGAGCGCCTCGACATACCCTCGCATCGACCGCTCGCCGAGGCCCCAGTCTTCCGGGCCGCCACTGGAAGATTCCGCGTTGATGGCCTCACAGTCCATGGTCCACGTGACGAAGAGCGTCTCACTGTGCATGGCAGGCATCCTCAGTTGCTGCATTGGTGCGCAAGGGGGTCAGTATGCGCCCAGGCGGTCGGCTTCCTCGTGCATGTCCTTCAGGGTGGCGGGCACAAGCTCGAGGTCGTACTCATCGGCGATGGCGTAGGCGACGTCGATCACGGTCTCCACCGCCCGGCGTCTTCCGCTCGACCGGTCTCCCACATCCCACGTATTGTGCGTCGGGGCATGCACGTACAGGATCGGATGATCCCGCAGCAGCATGTCATCGATGCCGGCCCGGGCCATCGCCGCCGCCTCGTCGAATCCGAGCTCCTTCTCCGCCCGCAGGTCGCCGACGCGGAAAGTGCCGCCGGGCCCTGGCTCGGGCACGAGGGTGCGAGTCAGGGTGAATTCGTACAGGTCCAGGTCGCCGCAGACGAGGCGTGACTTGCTGCTGGCGTGATGCGAGTGGGGATACGCGCCCCACCAGCGCTGACCGTTGGCCGGGTCGTAGCGGCCCGGCCCCGAGCAGTAGCTCTGGCGGAACCCGAGCTCCGCGAGCACCGGGAAGGTGTCGTCGTTGGCCTGAGCGCAACACGCGCCGAAGTTATCAGTCGGCATCCCCAGCGCCTGCTCCCACTCGTCCTTAGCGATGCGTATGGCCGCGATCTGCTCGTCATAGCTGTAAGCGCTCAGCGGCCTCTTCCAGTCGTAGTCCTCCGAGGCGCCCTGGGGTCGGTAACCACGGATCTGAAAGTGGAGTGCCTGCCAACACCCGGCGGCTGCTGTCTCCTGAAACAGCGCCGACTGACGCACCGCCACCTCGGGCTCGGAGCAGAAGCCCAAGGCATGCGTCAATCCTCTCTCGGCGAACAACTCCGCCAGACCGACTACCGCCTGCTCGGCAACTTCCCATGTCTGATCCGCCCCGCCCCCCGGCTTCTTCGGGGTCTGGCAATCCATGAAATAGCAGAAGAACAGCTTCTCGCGGTTGGTCCGGCTTGCCTGGGACGGCATTGGCACGCACCTCCGGGCTGGATTCGACACTCAAGGAGTCTCGCGAGTGTGCGGAGCGGCGAACGACCTACCAGATTGCGGGCGTATAGGAGACATCAACCGTGCTCACGATGCCCTTGCGATCCCGCACATTGACAGCCCGACACTCCAGCCGGTTCGCGCCGTTGTGCATCGGCCAGGAGAAGGGCATGTCCTTGCGCTCCCACTCGCCTCCATCGACACGCACCTCATAGTGGTCGAACCAGGGCATACAGTGGTCCGGGCTGATGACCAGAGCTGCGCCCGTCTCATCCCACGACGGGTCGGCGCCCAGGCGCGCCATGTTCAGCGTCCAGTAGAGGTCATCGGGGTTCGAGGTCCAGCGCTTGGCTCCCGCCGGGGCGAAGTGGCACACGAAAGTCGGCAGGCAGCGCCGGTCCACCCACTGCCGGCTCCCGATGCTGAGGCGAGCGTAGTAGTCCTTCGCCTGATGGCGCCCGAACCGCTCGAAAAGGAGGCGACAGGTCTCCTCGTCGAACCGGTTCAGTCCGGGGGTACGCCGCCCCGCGAGCTCAACCGTCGGGCCGGTGGGAAGCACGAACTCGGGCTCGTCCTTAATCAGTGCGATCTGCTCTCCTCCATCGCCCAGCCATCCCTGGTTGACCTCCAGGGCGCTCAGCGGGACGCCATCGCACTCGTAGTGGCAGTTGAGGTCCGGGTCCATGGCGACCCACTTGCGTAGGTCGTTCGACCAGACTTCGGCCACCGCATGCCCGACGTTACCCACATTGTAGTTACGGGGGAACCCGCAGGCCTCAATGGACAGGCCCACCAGCCGCGCCGGCCAGCCGAGGGCCGTTGCGCAGTCCGCGAAGACCCGGGCGTAGTGCCCGCAGCAGAACTGCTCCCCTTTCGCCACGGAACGGAGGATGTCCAGGCCGTCCGTGACTGTGTCGAAGTCCACCGACCACCCGTGATTCCACTGGCTGCGCACCCAGCGTTTGAGGGCGAGTTGCTCCTCGAACTCACTGGCGCAACCTGACACGGCGTCCTCGATGGGGAACTCATCCAGTAGCATGGAGGAACGTGGGGAGAGTGGATCGCCGTAGTCGATCTGGGTGTAGTCGCCGATGAAGTCCGGGCAGTCGTACGCAATGACCTCGAACTCCCCCGGTACCTTGAGCTTGTCCTGCTGGGTCATGAGCGCTCACCTCACAGGTGGTCGGGAGCTACCGCTTCAGGCCGGCTCCCAGACACCTGTTTCGGCGCTGCGATAGGCGCCGTGGATGATCCGCGTTGTCTGCATTCCGTCCACGCCATCGAACTCGGGGGGCTGTCCGCCAGCGACGCGTTCGGTGAAGGAGGCGATGAGCGGCAGGTGCACGTTAGCCGCCTTGGCGTCGATCTCAACGGGCGCATCTGTGCCCCCGGTGCGTAGCACGAGGGTATCTCCATCGAAGGGCGTGGCGATGATGGAACCCTCGGTCCCGTGGATCTCCATCTCATCATGGCCCACGGGCAAGTTCCACTGGCAGCCGCAGGTCACGTGGCAGCCCGAGGCCATCTCGCACACCAGGGTCTCCGTGTCAGGGGCGTCGTATGACATGGCCAGGTGGCCCATCAGCCCTGCTATCCGCAGCGGTTCGCCCAACAGGTAGCAGATGATGTCCAGCCGGTGGCTACCCACGTCCATCAGTGCGCCGCCGCCCGCGGCTCCGGTCACGCGCCAGTGTTTCCAGTCATCCAGCGCGGGGTCATACCGCCCGCCGATCAGCACGCGGGCCCTCACGGGCGTCCCGATCGCGCCGGAGTCCACGAGCTCCTTCATCTTCCGAGCCTTGGGGTACCAGCGGCGGTAATAGGCGATGGCGAGGTGCACACCGCTTGCTTCACACGCATCGATCATCCGCGCGCATTCGTCCACGGTGAGGGCCAT
>JALGSS010000422.1 GCA_029821745.1 Candidatus Zipacnadia bacterium | reverse complement strand
CATCTACCCCTGCCCGGTCACGGCGAAGAAGTCGATCAATGACCCCACCGCGGTCATTCCTGTGCGCGAGAATGACGATGACATCCGCATCGGCCTCGCCCATGGGTCACTGATGATAGAGAGCATGCACCAGCCCGATGACCACCCGATTGCGCTGGAGGCCGCGCAGACCAAAGGCCTCGACTACCTTGCCCTCGGCCATTGGCACAGCACCCTTCTGATGGAGAGCAATCGCATCGCCTACTCGGGGACCCATGAGCAGACCGCCTTCGATGAGAGCAGCTCCGGCAATGTGCTCCTGGTGACCATCGACGCCCCCCGTGCCGTGCCGAAGCTCGAGACAAAGCACGTGGGGGAGTTGACCTGGCTGCAATGGGAGCGGCCGATCGCCGAGCCCATCGCGGAGGCCATGCAGCGCCTCCGGGCGGAGATCGACGGGCTTGAGAGCAAGGGCAAGACACTCCTGCGCCTCGTCCTCACCGGCGCCGTCTCCGCAGACAGCCTCCTGCAACTGGAGCAGTTTGGGGCTTGGCTCCGGGAGGCAGGTCTTCTGCGGGCGGAGTTGATATCGAGGGTCGAGTGCGTCGATGAACTCGCCGGCGCATTGAAAGCACTCGCCGAGAGTGATGAAGTGATCGCCGGGACCGTCGCGGACCTGCAGCGTCTCGTACACATTGACGCCCCGGCCAGTGATGAGGGTGCTGAGGTGCTCGCGCGCTCCACGCAAGAGCTCATGGACCTCTGGCAAGAGGCCAGGCTCAAGGACAGTGATGACATGCTCCAGGAGCTCAGCAGTGATCTGAAGGTCGCCGATGCCGCCAATAACGCCCTGCTGATACTAGCCCGCACGGCCCAGGGGGTGAGGCAATGATCCTGCGAAGCGTAGCTCTTGAGGGATGTCGCTGCTTCCGCAACCGCATTGAGGTGGGGGAGTTCGGAGACGGCATCAACCTGCTCATCGGGGCGAATGAGAGCGGGAAATCCACCATCGTCGAGGCCGTCGCCCGGGCGCTGTTCGACCGCCACGGGACCAGTGGGAGAGGCATTGGAAATCTCCAACCCTGGGGTACGAATCTCCGGCCGAAGATCAGTCTCGAGCTTGAGGTTGACGATAGGCGTTACCAACTGGAAAAGCGTTTCGTCGGCGGACAAGAGTCTGAGCTCAGCGAGTGGGACGGCAGTGGCTACCAGCGTTTCCTCACCGATGATGGCGCGGATGATTTTGTGCGGGAGCTTATGCTCGGAACCGCCGCCGGGCGCGGCGCAACGAAACCTGAGCAGTGGGGCCTTGCGCGAACCATGTGGTGCCTGCAGCGCTGTCAGCCAAGCAATGACGCGGTCGACGGGAGAGTTGCCGACCGGCTGCGCGAGGCCCTCGGCGGAACTGTCGTCAGCGCCGAGCGCGGGATCATCGGCGAGCAGATCATCGACGCGCTTGGCGAGCACTTTACGGGTGGTGGGAAGGTAAAGGTCAACTCGCCTGTGGGCGCGATACGTGATGATCTATCCGCCGCCTCCAAGGCCTTCGAGGACCTGCAAGGGCGCTACAGCGAAGCCGACGACCATGAAGCCGAGCTCGCCAGACTGGAGCGCGAGTTCACCCGCCTGCAGGAGGAGCTTGATAAGAAGGGCGAGCGGCAGCAGGAGCTTGAGAGAGAGGCGGAGCGGGTGAGGGAACTGCGTGACGATATCTCGAGACTCCGCGAGAGGGAAGAGGGCCAGGAGGCTGAGCGCGACAGGCTCGTCAAGCTGCTCAAGCAGTATGATGAGGCCGCCGCCGCACTGAAGGAAGCGAAGGACGAGCAGAAGAAGCTCACCGAGGCCCTGAGTGAGGCCCGTGTGGACCTCAAGGCCGCCGAGCGCCTACATGTCGACGCTGGGCATGCGGAGAAACAAGCCGATGCCGCCCATCGCGCCGCCCGGGAGGCGCTGGACCTCTGCCGCGATCTGCAGAAAGCCCACGCGTTGCTCAAGGAGCGCGACGCCCTCCAGACGCGCATTGACAAGCTGCAGGGGCATCAGGGGACGCTAAGTGGCCTTGAGCGCCGCCGGGATGAACGCGTCTGGCCCTCGGCGGAGCATGTGGATCAGGCGCGCAAGCTCGCCACCCAAGAGCAGGTGGAACAGGCCCGGCTTGAGTCTGTTGGCGTCAGCGTGTCGGTGGAGCTTCTGCGCGAGCAGAAAGTAACCTTCGAGGGCGGGCAGGAGCCCCGTTCGGAGCTCGGCGAGGCAGGGGAAACCATCGAGTACCGCTCCGGGCAGGAGGCGGTCATCACCATCGACGGCGTCGCCTGTGTGCGTGCGCGCTCCGAGGCCGAGGAGACTGCGGCCATCGCCGCCGAAGTCGAGAAACTCATGGCCGCGCTGCATGATCTCCTCGCCCGGTTCGACGTCGAGGACACCGAGGCTCTCGCCCGGCTGGAGGCGGAGGGCGCGAGCATTGCCGGCGAGATCCGCGATCTGAAGCGGGAGATTCGCAGCCTCGCCGGCGAGGATAAGGACCTCTCCGGAGTGCAGCAGCACCTGATCCGGATCAACAATGACCTGACGAGCCTGGCGCGGAAGCTCGAACTCCCCGAGGAGCAGCTATCCGAGCGCGAGCCCGGTGATGAGGAGGCCCTGACGGACGCGGAGAAAGCGGCCTCGAAGCGCCATGACGAGGCGGTGGACACGCGCAAGAAGGGCGAGGAGGCCAAGGACGACGCGATCCAGCAGGAGCGGAAGATCAACGACGAGCTGACCGATGCGGACATCAATGCGGAGGGAGCTCAGAGCACGCTGAAGACCGTCCTGCAGGGCGTAAGCTGCATTGACCGCGACGGGCTGAAGCGGCTCGGAGAAGAGGCCGGGAAGCAGCTCACGGCCCTGCGGGAGCAGATCGCTGGGCAAGAGCGGGAGCTTCCGGACGAGCTTTCGGATCCTGCGGCGCAGTTGAAGACGACGAAGCAGGCGATCGATAGTCTCAGCGGCGAGAAAGAGGATATCGTCAAGCGCCAGGCGGTGCTGAATGACAAGTTGAAGAAGGCGCAGGCGGAGGACCTCTTCGCCCAGATGCAGGCTGCCGAGGAGGAAGTCGACAGTCTCAAGGCTGCTCTCGGCAATGCCGTGCGTGACGCGGTCAGCACGCGACTGCTTGCAGGCATCTATCAGACGCGTCGTGAGAGTGCAGCGAAGCCCTTCGGCGATCTGGAAGAGAAGTTCAACCGCATCCTGCAAGCCGTGATCGGCAAGCCACGGTCGGTGAAGATCGCGTCTGATTTCTCCATGGAGGGATTCTCCGAGCCGGGCGGCAATGGCGGCGCTGAGCTTCGTGAGATCGACCAGCTCAGCTCCGGCGCCCGGGAGCAGATTGAACTGATCCACCGCTTGTCTCTGGGTGAAGTTTATGCGGAGGAGTTTGGCCGTCAGATGCTGGTTCTGGATGACGTACTCGTCCACACCGACCCGGCCCGCCACGACCAAATGCTGGAGATACTGAAGAGGTCCGCGGGCACGCTTCAAATCTTCATCCTGACCTCTCGCCCGCAGTTCTACCGTGGCGTGACAGAGCGCGCCTGTGAGTTTGATATCGCGGCCTTGGCTGAGTGATGTCGACAACCTGGTGGCCCGCCAATGATGCTCCCGGTGTCCGCGCGCCCAACTGAGCGCCGACCTGTGGTACCATCCAGGAGAGACCGCCAAGCCAGGAGGAAACAGCGATGCCGGTCAAAGCCCCGTGCTGGTGTCTATCCACCGCGATTCTGTTGCTCACGGGAGGAATGGCGATGGCCGCCGGGTTCGTCACCGCCGAAGGCCCAAAGCTCATGCTGGACGGGCAAGAGTACCGTGCCATCGGTGTGAATGTGCCGCACCTGCATCAGGCCTACCTGGGCACCTGGTTCCATATCCGCGAGAAGTACGGCACGCCGGAGAAGGCGAAGGAGGCGGTCGTCGCCGCCATCGAGGACGCGGAAGCCAGTGGCCTGCAGTTCATCCGCTTCTTCGCCAATCCTGGTTACCCCCGTGACCGGGCGATGCTGTATGACAAGGCCCCGGAGGCGTACTGGCAAGGGATGGACGAGCTGTTTGCCCTGTGCCGGGCGCACCACGTGAGGCTGATACCATCCCTGCAGACGATCCCGGGCCCGTACACCTACTACGGCGAGACGGGTCAGGCGGTCCTCGACCCGGACTCAGTGACCTATGAGGCCCAGCAGCGGTACATTGACGAGTTCGTCACCCGCTACAGGGATGATGAGACGGTGCTGATGTGGGAACTGATGAACGAGGGGATGCTCCATGCCGACGTTGATATGGAGGGCCGCAAGCTGCCGGGCGCCGGTGTCTACCCTCCGGGCATGGAAGCTCGCGTGGAGGGCATGAGGGAGGACAGCCTGACCTGGGACATGTTCCAGCGCCTGTACCGGGAGCATGCGGCGCTAATCAAGTCACTGGACCCGAACCATCTGGTGACCAGCGGTGACGCCGGGGTGCGGCCCGAATGCACCAGCCGCCGCGAGACCTTCCCGGACTTCAAGTACCGCCCCGACACCTGGCGGGAATGGCTGGGCAACAATCTGCTCTCCCAGCCGGAGCCCCTCGATGTCTTCAGCTTCCACGCCTACGGCAACGATACGGTCGCGGGCTCGAAGGTCCCGTGGGCCGGGATGAACTCGCTGGAGAAGCTGCAGGGAATGGCCCGCTGCGTCCATGCGGCCGGCGCGCCCATGTTCATCGGGGAGCTTGGGGCATCGCCCAACAATCGGGCGGACCCGAAGGGAACGTGGCTGGTGAAGTGCATC
>JALGSS010000421.1 GCA_029821745.1 Candidatus Zipacnadia bacterium | reverse complement strand
GGGCAGAGCCAGGTCACCGTACTCCAGGCGCTTGCCCAGCATCTCGACGGACTTGTCGCTGACCTCGATCGGGGTCCACGGAGGCAGCACCCCAAGAGGCAGGCCGGCCTCGGTCCCGAGCCACGCGGGGCGCTCCCAGACGGTGAACTCGGCCGTCTTCTCGATGACCACGTTCCCCTCGGGGTCGATGCCTTGCAGCCGGGCCGAGAGCTTGCTTCCCGGCGGCGCGGTCACCGGCAATCGCAGTCGCACGCCGCCGTCAGGGGTCAGATCGCCCCGGGTCTGGGCTTCATCTTCAGTGTCGCCCTGAAGCGTCAGAACCGCCTCCACCGTGCCCTCAACCACGCCGAGGGTCGCGTAGTAGCGCACATCGACCTGGTACGGACCATCGATGTAGAACGGAAGCGATCCCGACAGCAGGGGCAGGTCCGCGCCCTTCACGCCGACGGTGTACGGGGTCTTGAGTGACCCGTAGCCAGTCACTTCATAGGGCACAGTAACGGTCTCGCTGCCTTGTGGAGGGACCTCGATAGTGCGCGAAACCGCCTCGACGCCCGTGGGGCTCAAAGTCACTGCCACCTGCGCGGGCCTTTCCGTGGGGTTGACCACCTCGACTTCGGCCTCATTGCCGCCCTGGACGATCTCTCCCACCGCGCTCAGTCGCGCGAAGGGGCGGCTTCGCGCGAGGAGCATCGCCCCTAGTCGGACCGGTGTGTAGCCGCCCCATTGGGGATTGATCCACCCGCTGGTCTCCGGCTGACGCATGCGCAGCAGGTTCACGCCCCACAGGGCCTCGCCTGCAGGCGCTTCCGTACCGAAGGCGGCGAAGGGAATGGCGAGTTCGGCCACCCAGGCACCTTCCTCGCGACCGGCGCGGGCGGTCCAGTCGGCGTCCCAGTCCCGCACGTCATTGCGCGCCTCGGCCAGACTGCTCTCGCAGTTCACGGAGAACTCGTAGTAGGTCTGGATGTCTTTGTACCAGTTCTCGTAGGCGTCCGCGTAACCGCCGAAGCTCACCTTGGCGTCCCCGGCGCGGGTCACGTCCTCGGGGGCGAGGAACACCTGGATCGCGTCGTCCTCCCAGGCATTCTGATCATGCTCGCGCCCGAATCCCCGGGGCCTGTCGGCGTCAGGCTCCACGCAGCGGACGGCAACATACAGGGCCTGATCATCCCACATCAGGTAGCCGACAGTCGCAGGCTCGGCCACGGCGTTTCCGCCCGGTGTCACGAGTCCGCTCACCGCGGCGGCATTGGACCACTCCGCCGGGTCAAGCTGCCCGTCGATGATCGGTGGGCTGTCGGTGTGGGGGACAGTGATGAGGGGTTGATCTTGGCCGATGGCGAGACCACAGACGGCGACGAGAACGACACACATCCAGGTGCGCAGTGTCATGATGAGTCTGCCACTCCTCAGCGTCAGACGGGGCTAGGCGTGGTTTCCCGAGCCCATCTTGCTTCGCCAAACAGCAAACGGCCGCTGTGACCAACACGCAGCATACGCCGGGCGCACTATGCAACGGATAGAGAGTACACGCCAACGGGTCACTCGGCGGCGCCGAGCCCGTCGAGGTACTTGACCGCCGCCCGGGAGAACTCCTCGGTCGCGGGCAGGCGGCCCTCTTTCTGCTTGAAGTCCGAGACCCACCCTCGCGCCCACTCATAGTAGCGCTGGTGGGTGTGATACAGCGGCTGCTTCTCGCCCTTGTCGTCGATCAGCCAGAACCCGCGCTGCTTCCCGTCCTTCACCTCGTTGTTGTACATCTCCCAGTAGAGGACGAAGGGGCAGCCCCAGTCCAACGCCGCGCGCATGACCTCCCGCGACAGGGCGTCCTGCCGCTCGGGGCTGTGGGCGATCGCCGGGAACCCGTACTCGCCGATGAACACGCGCTTGCCGGTGATGCCGGGCTTCGCGGGCAGCTTGGACTCGATGTAGTCCAGCGCCGGCTTCAGATTCGCCTGGCTGTCGTAGCTGGAGTACGAGACATAGTCCACGTTGGTGTGAGGCAGGACGTCATTGGTGACCGACTTGCGCCCCTCGATGGCGATGCGAACCAGGTTGACCTCGCAGTAGTTGAAGACGTCCACATCGGCATGAGGCGTGTCGCGCTTCGCGTCATCCACGGCCTTCTGCCGCACGTTGTACCAGTCGATCATCCCCTGGATGGCCTCGGGGGTGATGCTGTCATCGGTCTTCGTGTCGTAGCCGCTGCGTAGGTGCCAGTCGCCCTCCCAGTGGCCGAGGAAGAACGTCTTCCCGGACCCGCTGTAGGCTTCGAGCAGGTAGCAGACGAGGTCGTAGATCTCCCTGTACTCCTTGTCCTGGTCTTCCTTCGCGAACCCGTCGCTCCACCAGCCAGAATCGAAGGGGTAGACCCAGAGGATGAAGTAGGCGAAGGGCATATCCAGCACGCGCTTGTGGTCGGGCTCATCACGGGCCAGCGTGACAAGAGAGTCGACGCCGGGGGTGCGAGCGGGAACGTTTTTCTTCGCGCCATGGTAACCCTTGCCCAACTGGAACTTGAGGACATTGGAGCCCATGTCGAGGATCGCCTGAGCGGTTTCGACGACGCGCGATTCGTCGGTGAATTGGTACGCGGCCCCGAAGGTCTGGGTGCCGATGACGTAGTTGAAGCGGTCCATGTCGGACAACGCGTGTCCCTCCGGTTGCGCGGTCGCGATCGCGCACGGGAGAAGGCTGCACAGAAGCATGGCTGACAGAAGCGGGCTCACACGGGTCACCGTCCATGGTGTGGGGTCTGGAGCAGACATTCCCGACGGGGCAAGGGTTGACCTGCTGGGCGACGTGCGGCACTGGTTGCCACGAAGTGGAACCTGTGCGCCATTCTCCCCATTCCTCGCCAATAGAGACCCAGCACCTACTGGGTCTCCGGGGCCGGGGGGTAGGTGTCGTTCGCGACGACGCACTGGCACGGGGCGTGCCAGTGGCACCCGGTCATGTGATTCCGCCAAACGGCCGCCCTGCCAACCGCCACGGCCGCAGGCTGAAGACCTACAACGACAACACCCTTCCACGTCACTTCGCAAGCCGCAGACCACGGACGTGCCTTCAGCCCTGAAACGGGGCGCTCGGAACGGCTGCAAGACATCGTGGGGATACTCGGGCAGCGCCGAGATCATTGCCCCCGGCGCTGCCCTTAGTCATCTGTGTCTACTTGTGGATCGCGCGGTCCATGACGTCCAGGGCAGCCTCGCCCGTGATCTCCGCGAGGGTCGGGTGCGTGTGGATCGCGCTCGCGATGTCGCCGGCGGTGCAGCCCATCTCGATGGCGAGGGTGATCTCGGCGATGAGCTCCGTGACCTCCGGCCCGGCGGCGGAAGCCCCAATAACCTGTTCCGTCTCCGCGTCGGCGACGATCTTCACGAAGCCCTCCCTCTCCCCTATCGCCGCAGCCTTCCCGATGCCTGCGAAGGGGAACATGCCGATCTTCACGTCCAGCCCGCGCTCCGCCGCTTCGTGGGCGCGGATGCCGACGGAGGCGACCTGCGGGTATGTGTAGATCGCGGCGGGCACGGCGTCGTAGCTCATGTGTCCGCCGTCGCCGAACATGGTCTCCACGGCGGCGATGCCCTCGTGGGAGGCCTGGTGCGCGAGGCCGATCCCCCGCAGGCAGTCGCCGACGCCGTAGATTGTGTCCACGGAAGTCTGCATCTGCTCATCGATCGTGATGCGCCCGCGGTCCATCTCCACGCCCACCTCTTCCAGGCCGATGTCGGTGGTCATCGCCCGGCGACCGGCGGCCATGAGCACCGCGTCGGCCTCCAGGGACTTCTCCTCCCCACCTTGCTCGAACTGCAGGCGCAGCTTCTCGCCGGTTTCCTCGATGGCCGTGCACTTCGCGCCAAGCTCCATCGCGATGCCGGACTTCTTGAAGGACTTGGCGAGGACATCGGTGGCGTCCGGGTCCTCGGTGGGCACGATGCGGTCGAGCATCTCCACCATGGTGACCTTCGTGCCGAACTGGTCGTACACATAGGCGAACTCGCAGCCGATAGCTCCCGCGCCGATGATCGCGAGGTCCTCGTAGGGCCCGGGGAACTTGACGGCGTCATCGCTGGTGAAGACGCCCTCGGAGTCCGAGCCCGGGATCGGCAGCACGAAAGGCGACGACCCGGTGGCGACGAGAATGTACTTCGCGGAGACCGCCTTCTCAGTGCCCTTCGGTGAGGTGACAGTGACCTCGGTGGGGGCGGTGATGCGACCGCGGCCCTTCGCCACCATGATCTTCTTGGACTTGAACAGTCCCTCGATGCCACCGACGAGCTGCCTGATGCAGCGGTCCGCGTGCTTGCGCACCGCGTCAATGTCGACCTCGGGCTCCGAAAAGGAGATGCCGAAGCGGCGCCCGGTGCGGGATTCCTGGAGCAGGTGGGCGCAGTGGATGAGCGCCTTGCTGGGGATGCAGCCGCGGTTCAAACACGTCCCCCCAACTTCGCGCTCCTCGACGACAAGCACCTTCGCCCCGAGTTGGGCGGCTCGGAGCGCGGCAACGTAGCCGCCCGGACCGGCGCCTAGAACAATAAGGTCAAAGTTCGGCATACTGACTACCTCCAAGATATGCTTCAGTGATTCGGTGGTTACATGATTCCACGATGGATAGCATGTGTCGAATAACTCGCTTGCGTAGCTGCGGGGTGGTCAGGTCGACCAGTGACCGGGCCCCCATGCAAGGCGTTCCACAGGCTCCGTGGGGCCCCGTCACACAAACCGTGACACCCCACGGCCATGCATTGTTCGTTTCTCAGCACAGCCGGCAGCGGGAGGCCTGCTCAGTCAGGGATCAGGACCGCCTTCATGGCGTCCCGCGATTTGACCGCCGCGAGGGCCTCGTTCGCTTCCGACAGCTTGAACCGGTGGGTGACCAGGCGCTCAAGACCGTACCGGCCGGATTGCACCAAGGAGACGGCCTCATATAGATGGCGGGCGTCCGAGACCCAGACCCCCTGCAGACGCACGTTCTTACCGGGACCTCTCCGATGGGTGATGCGACCCCCGGGATCGCCACGGTTCCGCCCACTGCAACGGCATCCAGAGCCTGGGAAACGCTGCGAGCGGCGCCGGCGGCGTCGATGACCACGTTTGGGCTCAGTTCGGCCCCCGCGCGTGTGTCCGAACTGAGCAGAACGCTGCAGCCCATGTCCTCCGCGAGGGCCAGCCGGGCGCGGCTGTGTTCGGTGCCCGAGACGATGACATCCGCTCCCCGCGCCAGGGCGAAAGCGGCGCTGAAAAGCCCCAGGGGCCCCGGGCCGATGATCAGCACCGTGTCGCCGATGGCGATGTCGCATAGCTCGACGGCGTGGGCCGCCGTGGCTCCGCTGCAGGTGGCCGGGACGATGGCCGCCGGGTCCATACCGGGCGGCAGCACGATCAGTTCACTGCCGGGCCGCACGTAGATCATCTCCGCGTAACAACCGTTCAGCCAGTAGGGCGCCCGTGCCGATAAGGAGATCCCATAGACCTCGCGATGGGGGCACAGGGCCCGCCGGCGCTGAACGGCACAATAATTGCAGCGTCCGCAGGTGATGCCCCGGTTCCAGACGATCAGGTCCCCGGGCTTCACCGGGTCGCCGAACAGGTCCACGCGGTCACCGGCGACGGTCTCCACCCAGCCGACGCCCTCGTGGCCGAGGATCATCGGCAGGAGCTCGTCATCAATGCGCGGGTCCCGGTGCTCGGCGATCTCCAGGTCCGAGCCACAGATTCCGGCGGCGGCAATGCGCACAAGCAAGCCCCCCGGCTCAGGCTCAGGCACGGCGAGTTCAGCGGGCTTAAGGGGCCCGTTGAATTGGTCCAGCAACATGACGCGTGCAGTACGTTCTCGGCTCATCACAAGGTCATCTCGATCATGGTTTCTGTCTGTAATTGGGTAGTCCAGTCTAGTTTTCGGTGGATAACTCTGTGCATACTGTTGGTAACTCGCGCTGGGAGCCTCAGGTGAGCGATATTGAGATCACTTGAGTCATCTGAGCGATGTTTACGTTGAATCAGGCGTTTCCCTCGCCCGGCCTGTGGATAACTCCGAGGATAAGGGTCTATGTTTGTGGATTAGTACTTGGACTCATCCACACTATCCACCGTGTTCTCCACACGCAATGCCCAATGCACCGCCTTGACCACGTCGTCGGTCTGGTGCGGAAGGATCGTGCGAGCATCCAGGACGACGGCGTCATCCACCAGTCGTGGATAGACCGACGGCTCCCCGGTGCGCAGGGATTTCGCGACGGCGTTGGGCGACATTCCCCGGGCCGGGCGGACCCGCACGCTGACGGTTTCCAAGTCCTGCTCGGGCATCGAACCGCCCCCGACCCGGCCGGACTGATCTTGCACCAGGCTCACCCCAACGCCGGCGGGCAGATCCACCTTCAGGCCTTCGGCGATGCTCTCGGCTCGTCTTCGCACGACGTCGATGGACTCAGTGGCCGCGCGGAGGGTTGGGATCTCGCGCAGAGCCCTCTCGGGATCGGCGAACAGGTCCAGGGTGGCCGCGATGGCGGCGATGGTCATTTTCCCCACGCGCACGGCCCGGGCGAGTGGGTGGCGCTTCATCGTGTCGATGGCGTCCCTCTTCCCCACCGCGAACCCGGCCTGAGGCCCGCCGAGAAGTTTGTCCCCTGAGAAGGTCACGATGTCCGCGCCGGCGGCGAGGCTCTGGGCGGGCATCGGCTCCTCCCCCACTCCGTACGCGCTCAGGTCAACCAGCGCCCCGCTGCCGATGTCGTCGATGAACACGAGCCCGTTACGGTGAGCCAGATCGACGAGTTCCGCGAGTTCAGGCTCCTTGGTGAAGCC